>JANOQL010000316.1:0-6604 GCA_031414835.1 Sphingomonadales bacterium
GGCACGGATCGGGCCGGTCTTGGCCTGGACGGTGTCGCCATATTTCTCGTTGAGCTTGGTCCGCGTGTAGCAATGCAGCTGATCGTAGAGCGGCTTGACCTGCGCCCAGAGCTTGTCGGTCAGCTTGGCGAAATCGTCAGCGGGCATATCGTATTGCGATCGCCACATCGCGCCAACATCGCTGTAGCCAAGTTCCTTCGCCCCATCATTGGCGATTTCGACCATCCGCGCATAATCGCCGCGCATCGGTGCGCCGACATTATCGTGCCAGCTTGCCCACATTTCGGAGAGTTTGGCCGGATCGCGATTGGTGCCCATTTCAGCCTCGATGTCCGACCCGTTGACAGGCTTGCCATCCAATGTGCCATACCTTTGCCATACATCGAATTGAGTTTGGTCGTGATCGTGTTGAGTTCGGTTGCTGCCCCCTCGCGTGTTGGCGCGGGGATGGTGATGCCGCCGCGAAGGAAATCGAGCTTGCGCTTGGTATCGGACGACAGCGTCGGGATCGCCTGATACTTCGCCGCTTCTGTGGCGAGCCGCACCTGCAATTCGGTGCCATCAGCCCCGACCTTGGCCGCGACACCATCGCTATCGACGGTGATATAGGTGTTGTTGATCCACTGCACCTGCGCGTTGAAAATGCCGAACTGGGCGAGCTCCTTTTCAGCCTTGGCGACGAACGCATCGGCATCAGCGGCAGTCGCTGCGCTTTGCGCAAATGCAGGGGCAGCGAGCGCAAGCGCCAGCGCTGTGGCGGTGAGTTTGAATGTCATGAGTGCAACCTCTCAGCGATGTTTTGATGGTCGCTGATTGGCGGGTGCGGGGGAGGCGGTCAAGATGAGATCATTCTACCCCTCTTCATCGAGATGGCGAGGTTTCTTCAACGCTACGGACGCTTCAACAGATCATGCACCGCTACCACCATTGCCTCTACCGCGGTCGCAATCACCGCCTCGGCCTCGGGTGCCCATTGTGGCGAGTGAAGGCCGGGGAGCTTGCTCATGTCGCCCTTGGCCGCATCGAACGCGGCCTTGGGCGTGCCGCCGACCCAGAAGATCGTGCTTTCGATGCCCGGGAAGCCGCGACTGAAATCGCCAAAGTCTTCGCTCGCCATGGCAGGCGGGACCGCCATGACGCGCCCGGGTTCGAAATGCGCGGTCCACAGCTTGGCGAGCCGAGGCGTAAGGACCGGGGTGTTGAAGGTTGCGTCGGCTGACTCGCCATCCGACGTCACCACAGGCATCCGGTCTTCAGGGATTCCTGCCGCAATGGCCTCGCCCTTCGCCACGCGCGCAATTCCGTCGAGCAACGCTTTGCGCACCTCGGGTTTGTAGCTGCGCACTGTCAGCTGTAGGGTCGCTTCATCGGCGATGATGTTGCGCTTCGTGCCGCCCTGAAACACGCCCACCGTGATCACGCCTGAATCGAGCGGGTTGATCTCTCGGCTGACAATCGACTGGATCGCATTGACGATCCGCGCGCCGAGCAGCACCGGATCTCGCCCCAGATGCGGCGCTGCGCCATGGGTGCCGACGCCGCGCACTTTGATATCGACGCCATCGACATTGGCGAGCGCATATCCGTCGGTATAGCCTAGCATCCCCGCCGGGCCGGGGCTGTCATGAAACGCAATGGCATAATCGGGCTTGGGAAACCGCGTGTAAAGACCGTCGGCCAGCATCGCACGAGCGCCTTTCACTCGCTCTTCTGCCGGCTGACCGATCATCACGATGGTGCCCGACCATTTGTCCCTTGTCGCTGCCAGCCGTCGCGCGGTGCCGATCCAGCCGGTCATGTGCGTATCATGCCCGCACGCGTGCATCACGCCTGCCTTTTTTGAGGCATAGGGCAGCCCCGTTTTCTCGGTCAGCGGCAGTGCGTCCATATCGGCGCGGATCAGCACGGTCTTGCCGGGGCCATTTTGCAGCACGGCAACCACCCCGGTGCCGCCTACGCCAGTTGTCACAGTAAAGCCTGCCTTCTTCGCCTCAGCCGCCATGATGCCTGCCGAACGGACTTCTTCAAGGCTCAATTCAGGATTGGCATGCAGATCACGATAAATTGCCATGAGCGAAGGCATGTCAGCGTCGATTGCCGCAAATTCAGACTGTGCAACAGCGGGCGAGGCTCCAGCCAAAGCCAGTGTGACGAGCATCAATTGCGGCCTTGGCATCGATTATTCCCTTCGCTTTGTCGCAAAGACTACACACTGCACCGCCGCCAATTGCAAGGCGCAGCATCAATCCCCACCTGGAGTTGTGAAATCGATCACAGTGACGCGATTGATCGATTGGACGAATGTATCGACGATGTCGCATACAGCTTCCATAGCTGATTCAGAACCACGGATAGGAGCGCATCATGGCTGACTATGAAGAAAACGAATCATCGGGTTGCCCGGTTAACCGGCCCGCAGCGGCACGGTCTTTGCTCGGTCGGCAGAACAAGGATTGGTGGCCCGATGCCTTGCCCGTTGAAATGCTTCACCAGCATGGCGTCTCGCCCGATCCGATGGGGCCGGAATTCGATTATGCCGAAGCCTTTCGTCAGATCGATTATGCGGCGCTCAAGGCCGATCTGACCGCGCTGATGACCGACAGCAAGTCGTGGTGGCCCGCCGATTACGGGCATTACGGCCCCTTCATGATCCGCATGGCGTGGCACGCCGCAGGCACGTATCGCGTGACTGACGGTCGCGGCGGCGCGGGATCGGGCCAGCAGCGGTTCGAACCGCTCAACTCATGGCCGGATAACGGCAATCTTGATAAGGCACGCCGTCTGTTGTGGCCGATCAAGCAGAAATACGGCAACCAGATCAGCTGGGCCGACTTGTTCATTCTGGCAGGCAATGTCGCGATCGAGAGCATGGGCGGTCCCGTGTTCGGCTTTGGTGGCGGCCGCAAGGATGTGTTCCAGTCCGAAGGCGATACCTTCTGGGGCGCCGAGGAAATCTGGGTCAGCGATGGCGCAAAGACACGTCTGATCGATGGCGAGACAACCGAACTCGAAGGGCCGCTCGCCGCGATCCAGATGGGTCTGATTTATGTCAATCCAGAAGGTCCGGGTGGCAATCCCGATGCGTTGCAGTCGGCACGCGATATGCGCGCGACGTTCAGCCGCATGGCGATGAATTCAGAAGAAACCGTTGCGCTGACCGCTGGTGGTCATGCGTTCGGGAAGGCACACGGCGCCAAGCCTGCCGAAACATTCGGCAAAAACCCCGCGTCCGAAGCCGTGCACATGCAGGGCATGGGGTGGCTGACCAACGAAGACGAGATCGGCCAGGGCCACATCACCACGTCAGGCATCGAGGGATCGTGGTCGAACAATCCCACCAAATGGAGCAGCGACTATTTCCGCCTGCTGTTCAAATATGATTATGAACTGACCGAAAGCCCGGCAGGCGCGAAAATGTGGACGCCGATCAATCCGAAGCCGGAAGACATGGCGCCCGACGCGCGCGATCCTTCGAAGCGCGTGCCGACGATCATGACGACGGCAGACATGGCGCTCAAGATCGATCCCGAGTTCCGCGCAATCTCAGAGCGGTTTCTGAACGATCACGCGGCACTCGAAGATGCGTTCGCACGCGCATGGTTCAAGCTGTGCCACCGCGATATGGGTCCGAAAATCCGCTATCTCGGGCCCGAAGTGCCTGAAGAAACGCTGATCTGGATGGACCCTGTTCCCGAAGGCACGGTACCATCGGATGCCGATGTTGCAGCGTTCAAGTCAGCCGTGTTGGCGAGCGGTTTGTCTGTCAGCCAGCTCGTCAAGACCGCATGGGCTTCGGCATCGACCTATCGCAAGTCCGACCATCGCGGCGGTGCAAACGGCGCGCGGATCGCGCTGGCGCCGCAAAAGGATTGGGCCGTCAATGAGCCTGCCGCGCTTGCCGTCGTTCTCGAAAAGCTCAACGCGTTGCGTGGATCGATGAGCCTTGCCGATGCGATCGTTCTGGCAGGGTCAGCGGCAGTCGAAAAGGCTGCCAAGGATGCAGGCTTCGACGTCGAGGTTCCGTTCCTCGGCGGTCGCGGCGATGCAACGCAGGACTGGACCGAGATCGAAAGTTTTGCGTGGATGGAGCCACAGGCCGATGGGTTCCGGAATTACCTCAAGACGCGTCAGCCGGTAAAGACCGAGGAATTGTTGCTCGATAAGGCGTCGCTGCTCGGGCTTTCGGGGCCGGAAATGACGGTGTTGCTCGGTGGCCTGCGCGTTCTGGGCAGCAATTATGGTGACTTGCGCGAAGGCGTGTTCACTGAGCGCAAGGGCCAGCTGACCAACGACTTCTTCGTCAATCTGCTCGACAACGAAACCTTCTGGGATTTGATCGACTCGTCGAGCGATGAAGAGTTCATCGGCTATACCCGCGGCGGACGCACCGAAAAATGGCGCGCGACCCGCACTGATCTGATCTTCGGTTCGAACTCGCAACTCCGCGCCACCGCCGAAGTCTATGCCGAACGCGGCCATGAAGCCAAATTCGTCAACGATTTCGTCAAGGCATGGGTCAAGGTCATGAACGCTGACCGGTTCGATGTAACTGCAAAGCCAGTCTCAGCGAACATCGCATCGTAACCGCGATGGGGGCGGCCAACAGGCTGTCCCCATAGCCCCAATTTTCCTTCGGGTCGCACCGACGCCCGTCCGGCTCCCCCCCTTATGCCGGACGGGCTTTTTTTGTGGGTGGGCATGACTGGAATGTTGGGGGGAGCCGACAGGCGGCTTTCGCTAAATCAGTCTTGTGAACCGACATTTCCACACCGTCACCTCAGCGCCCGATCGGATCGCTTTCCATGTTGACCATGGCCGATGCAAGCTGCCTTGTTCCAGGTCTGGGATGAAGGAAGCAGTTGAAAAGAGCTGGATCCTAAGAAGCAATGACGCTCAGCCGACAACCGAAAAGCTGGCGGAGGCGGCGGCGACTGAGAAAAGGCCGCGCAATTGCCGCATTCAATCCTTAACTGCTTTGTCGCGATTTGGCGAGGGGCTGATCGTCCGACGGCAAGTGTGTTGGCGGGACCATTGCCTCGGCGAGCGATGCTCCACGCTCAAGCTCGGCCTCAGATAGCTCCGCAGAAAGGCTTGTCTCCAGCGACGTAATTTCATCTAGAAGTCGGATGACAGTCTCACCGTTAAATTGTTGAGCGCGCATGCCCTCTCGCGCCTCAATCTCTTCAATCAAGCGGATTGTCGTCTTGCGCACTAGGCCAGATGGAGCGTTGTGCTGCTCGTCCTCGAATATATCCTTCTCATAGTTGCTGAAGCTCTCCGCCTGCTTGATATAGCGAGCAATATAATAAAGGACGGAGCGGGCATCTTCCGGATTAAGGGACTGGAGTGTCTGTGCAATAACCACGCTACCCGATCCTTATAACATCGAAAGCTGATTGAGGTAAGTCGGCGACAATGTATTCATGCGATAAAGGGTTTGCACGATCCTTTACATCAACTCTCTGATAATAGCGCGCTGCTTGAATCCGTGAAATCACGCACAACAATGGTCGGAACTGTTGTGGGAGTGCCGCCTTGCCGATCGCATGAATCTCGCGTTTTTGATCTTCGGTGATCCGTCCGCGTTTGGCCATGTTATCAGCACCGCGACGAACTCCCATACGGTTGAGCTTGATCTTAGTGCCGTGCAAATCGGCACCTTCAATCTCCTTGCGTAGCGTCTCATAAATTTCGAGCGGCGATGAGATAGGTGGAACAGTAAAGTGCGGTGATTGAAAATCCGATCCGAAATAGGGTGTGCACCACATATAGTGCAACCCGCCATAATACTTCATGTTCACATTGTAAGCGAGTGTAGTCATCGTCGAGTATAAAATTGGATGGGTAATGGTATCCAAGGTTATTTTTCCTAATGACCAGAAATGCGCTATGTGAAAGGGGTTAGCCTATGGCTTTGAGCGTGGCAAGCTTGCTCGGTGGCATAGTCTCCGTGCTAACTCTGCGCTGAGCTGAATGGAGGGCAGGTTTCGGGAGCTGCCGATTCCGTCCGTAACGACCGAAAAGTTGTCGTGAGCGGTCGTTTCCTTCCTCACCGTCATTATCCTCTTACCGTCTCCCCGCACTTGATGCGGGGCTGGGCTTTTGCATCATCCGGAAAGGCTTGGCGCTTGCCGCCGCCATCGCAAAGGCAGCCTTGGCCCGCATCAAGTACGGGCTGACGAGGTTGGAATGTCTGTTTTCAACAGACCGAAACGGAAGGATTAACTTCTGAAAACTTGCCGGGAGCCGACCCAATCAATCCTCCGCCGCCTCGCTCTGCAGCTGGATATAATTCTGGATGCCCATCTGCTTGATCATGTCGAACTGCGTTTCCAATGTGTCGACATGGTCCTCCTCACTCTTGAGGATGTAGGCGAACAGATCGCGGCTGACGTAATCGCGGACGCTTTCGGCGTAGGCGACGCCGTCGCGTAAGGGGGGCAGGGCTTCTTCTTCAAGCTCTAGATCGGCCTTGAGGATTTCCTCGACGCTTTCGCCGATCCGCAACCGGCCGAGCAGCTGGAAATTGGGGAGGCCGTCCAAGAACAGGATGCGTTCGGCGAGCTTGTCGGCGTGCTTCATCTCGTCGATCGATTCGCCATAT
>JANOQL010000317.1:0-2762 GCA_031414835.1 Sphingomonadales bacterium
CATGCCCCCACCCTATATCCCCCACTCAATGACCAAACACTGGATCGAAGCCGAACCCCACGGCATTTTTGTGCGCCCCGCGAACATGTGGATTGACCCTTCACGCCCCGTCGAACAGGCGCTCGTCACTCACGGCCATGCCGATCACGCGCGCGGCGGGCATGGCAAAGTCTGGGCGACGCCCGAAACGCTCGCCATCATGGGGCTGCGCTATGGCACGGCAGATGGCACCGCGATCGGTTATGGCGATGGGTTCGAAGCAGGCGGCGTCCGCATCAGCTTTCATCCCGCTGGCCATGTGCTGGGATCGGCACAAATCCTGCTCGAACACGCCGGCGAACGCGTGGTTGTCACAGGCGACTATAAACGCCGCCCCGATCCCACTTGTGCGCGCTTCGAACCGGTGCCGTGTGACATTTTCATCACCGAGGCGACCTTTGCGCTGCCCGTCTTTCGCCACCCGCCAACGCCCGACGAGATCGCCAAACTGCTCGACGCGCGCGCACGCTATGCCGATCGGTGCATTCTGGTGGGGGCTTACGCGCTGGGCAAGGGACAGCGGTTGATCGCTGAGCTGCGCGTGGCGGGGTATGATGCACCGATCTACCTTCACGGTGCGATGGTGGCGATGTGCGACCTGTACCGCGACCATGGCGTCAATCTGGGCGAATTGCGCGCCGTGGCAGGTGTCAGCAAAGCCGAATTGCAGGGGCAGATCATCGTCTGCCCACCAAGCGCGCTCAATGACCGCTGGTCGCGGCGCTTGCCTGAGCCTGTCACCGCGATGGCGTCAGGCTGGATGCGGGTCCGCCAGCGGGCGCGTCAACGCAATGTCGAACTGCCGATCATTCTTTCCGATCATGCCGATTGGGACGAGCTTACCGGAACAATCGCCGAGCTTCGCCCGCGCGAGACCTGGGTCACTCACGGTCGAGCCGACGCACTCGTCCGCTGGTGCGAACTTCGCCAGTTGAAGGCGCGCGCGCTTCATCTGGTCGGGCGCGAAGAAGAGGACGATGGCTGATGCAGGCCTTCGCCGATCTTATCGACAGCCTGATCTATACGCGGTCGCGCAATGACAAGATTGCGATGATTGCCGAGTATCTGCGCGCAACGCCCGACGCCGATCGCGGCTGGGCGCTGGCGGCGCTGGCGGGCAATCTCGATCTGCCCGAGGTCAAATCGTCTGCGATCCGCACCATGGCGATGGCTCGGTTCGATCCCGACCTGTTCCGCATGAGCCGCGATTATGTGGGCGATACTGCCGAAACGGTGGCGTTGCTGTGGCCTGACCCTGACGCAGCCGAAATGCACCCCCCGCTGACTGTCGATATGGTGATCCAGACCCTGTTCGAAACACCGCGCGCCCGGGCGCCTGACGTGCTGGCAGCGTTTATGGACCAGCTCGACGCCAATGGCCGCTACGCGCTCCTCAAACTTGCGACAGGCGGTCTGCGCGTCGGGATATCGGCGCGGCTGGCGAAGACGGCCGTCGCCGAGGCCTTTGCGCTTGATGTCGATGAGGTCGAAGAGGTCTGGCACCTGCTCAGCCCGCCTTATGCCGCGCTGTTCGAATGGGGAGAGGGCAAGGCCGAACGCCCCGACCCTGCCGATCGTCCGCATTTCCGCCCTTTCATGCTTGCACACCCGCTGGGCGACGATGTCGTCGATCTCAATCACTATGCCGCCGAATGGAAATGGGACGGCATTCGCATTCAGATCGTCGCGACCGGCCTCGATACGCGGCTGTACAGTCGCGGCGGCGAGGATATTACCGGAAGCTTCCCCGAAGTGGCAGCGGCGTTCACCGGGCGCGGCGTGTGCGACGGCGAACTGCTCGTCAAAGGCGAGGTGCAGGGCGGGCAAGCAGCGAGTTTCAACGCGCTGCAACAGCGGCTTGGGCGCAAGACCGTGTCGGACAAGATGCTGGCCGATTATCCCGCGTTCGTGTGCCTTTACGATCTGCTGATCGATAGCGAGGAGGATATCCGCAGCCAGCCTTGGCATGAGCGGCGGGCGCGGCTTGAGGCCTATGTGCAGACGCTCGATCCTGCCAGCTTCACGCTGTCCGAAATCCTAGAAGCGGCCGATTTCGAAGCACTCGGCGAAATCCGCGTGGGCGCACGCGATGCCGCGATCGAAGGTATGATGCTCAAGCGACGCGACAGCCCCTATGTCCCCGGGCGCAAGGTCGGGCTGTGGTACAAATGGAAACGCGATCCGCTGACCGCCGATTGCGTGATGATGTATGCCCAGCGCGGCAGCGGCAAACGATCAAGTTTTTATTCGGATTATACCTTTGGCTGCTGGACCGACGATGGCCAGTTATTGCCCGTCGGCAAGGCCTATTCGGGGTTCACCGATGAAGAATTGAAGTGGCTCGACAAGTTTGTGCGGACGAACACCGTTGGCCGCTTCGGCCCTGTCCGCGAGGTGGAAAAATCGCTCGTGTTCGAAGTCGCGTTCGATTCGATCCACCAGTCGAAGCGGCATAAATCGGGGCTGGCGATGCGCTTTCCCCGGATCGCTCGGATCAGGCGAGACAAGCCGGCAGGCGAGGCTGACCGGATTGAGGCACTACAAAAGCTGATCTCTTGAGCGCACCGGAGCATTCAAGAAGTAGAAGAGGTTCACGCCAAGCCGCAAAGCCGCCAAGGCATTAGTGATGGAATCGGCACCTGCGCGAAGCGCCCTTTATCTTTCCACATGTATGTCGGCCTGCGCCACTGGCGATGACGGCCCCTCAGCCTTGGCGGCTTTGC
>JANOQL010000318.1:0-8394 GCA_031414835.1 Sphingomonadales bacterium
TACAGAGACACCGTCTTCCTGCCGAAGACCGATTTCCCGATGAAGGCGGGCTTGCCGCAAAAGGAGCCGGGCATTCTGGCGAAGTGGCAGGCGGCGGACATTTACAAACAGCTGCGCGATGCGCGGCGCGGTCGCGAAAAGTTCATCCTCCACGATGGCCCGCCCTACGCCAATGGCGATATGCACATCGGCCATGCACTGAACCATATCCTCAAGGACATGGTGGTGCGCACGCAAAGCCTGCTCGGCAAGGACGCGCCCTATGTGCCGGGGTGGGATTGCCACGGCCTGCCGATCGAATGGAAGGTCGAGGAGCAATATCGCAAGAAGAAGCTCGACAAGGATCAGGTGCCCGTCGAGGAGTTCCGCGCCGAATGCCGCGCCTATGCGCAACACTGGGTCGATACCCAGCGCGAACAATTGAGGCGGCTCGGCATCAATGGCGATTGGGACAACCCCTATCTGACGATGGATTCGGAAGCCGAAGCCACGATTGTTGCGGAGCTGCTGGGCTTTGCGACGCGCGGCCAGCTCTATCGCGGGGCCAAGCCGGTGATGTGGTCGCCGGTCGAGAAAACCGCGCTGGCCGAGGCCGAGGTCGAGTATGAGGACATCGTTTCGACGCAGGTCGATGTGGCGTTCGAAATTGTGGAAAGTCCCTTCCCGGAACTTGTTGGCGCATTTGCGCTAATCTGGACGACGACGCCTTGGACAATTCCGGTCAATCAGGCGATCGCATATGGTCCCGAAATTGAGTATGTTCTCATTCGGGATCGCGACCGCAAATATCTGGTCGCTGAAGACCTTTGCTACGCGCTTTCGCTTCGCACGGGAGGACAAACCGGCGGCCCCAAGGTTACTGCGAAGACGGTAAGAATTTACACAGGCTCCGTCTTGGCCGGAACCATGGTCCGTCACCCGATGCACCATCTCGGCGGGTTTTTTGCCAAGCCGCGCCCGATGCTCCCCGGCGATTTCGTGACGACCGAGAGCGGCACCGGCCTTGTCCATATGTCACCCGATCATGGCGAGGATGATTTCGATCTATGCAAGGCGAACGGCCTCGAACCCGCTTTCGCGGTCGAGGGCGATGGCAAATATCGCGCCGACTGGGGCTGGCTCGGCGGGCAGGGCTCGGTGATCAACGCCAAGTTCAACGCGCCTGATGGCCCGATTTGTTCGGACCTTCGCGACGCAGGCGGGCTGCTCGCGGCGAGCGCCGATTACAAGCACAGCTATCCGCATTCGTGGCGGTCGAAGGCGAAGCTGATCTATCGTTGCACCCCGCAATGGTTCGTGCCGATGGATCGCCCGCTCAACCCCTCCACCACCGCGTCTGCGCGCGGCGGTCCCCCTCCCCATAATGGGGAGGTGTTAGAGAGCGCCGCTGCCATACCTCCCCATCATGGGGAGGGGGACCATCCGCAGGATGGTGGAGGGGTCAACACCCTCCGCTCCACCGCACTCACCGCGATCGCCAACACCCGCTGGGTGCCGCCCAAGGGCGAGAATCGCATCCGCTCTATGGTCGAGGGCCGCCCCGACTGGGTGCTCAGCCGCCAGCGCGCGTGGGGGGTGCCGATCACGCTGTTCGTCGATCGCAAGTCCGGCCAGTATCTGATCGATGACGCGGTCAACGCGCGGATCGTCGCGGCGGTGCTCGAAGCTGGCGTCGATGCGTGGAACGATGACCGCGCGCAGGAATATCTCGGGGCCGATTACCGCGCCGAGGATTATGAGCGCGTAACCGACATTCTGGACGTCTGGTTCGATAGCGGCTGCACCCATGCCTTCGTGCTTGAAAGCGGGCGCTGGCCCGATCTGCAATGGCCCGCCGATCTTTACCTGGAAGGCAGCGATCAGCATCGCGGCTGGTTCCAGTCGAGCCTGCTTCAAAGCTGCGGATCGCGTGGGCGGGCGCCGTATAAGGCGGTGCTGACGCACGGCTTCACGATGGACGCCAAGGGCATGAAAATGTCCAAATCGCTCGGCAACACCATCGATCCGTTGAAGGTGATGGAAACCAACGGCGCGGACATCATCCGGATGTGGGCGCTGTCGGTCGATTTCACCGAGGATCACCGCATCGGTGATGAAATCCTCAAAGGCGTCGCCGATCAGTATCGCAAGCTGCGCAACACCTTCCGTTATCTGCTGGGGGCGTTGGAGGGATTCACCGATGACGCGGTGCCGGTGGCCGAGATGCCCGAGCTTGAGCGGTATGTTCTGCATCTGCTCGCCGGCATGGACGCCAAGCTGCGTCAGGCGGTCGATGATTTCGATTTCAACAGCTACACAAGGCTGCTGTCCGATTTCGCCAATGAAGATCTGTCGGCATTCTTCTTCGATATCCGCAAAGACGTACTCTATTGCGAGGTCAACCCCGCGACAGGCACCCAGACCGACAAGCGCCGCGCGTATCGCACTGTACTCAACATCCTGTTCGACGCGCTGGTGCGCTACGCCGCGCCGGTGCTGGTGTTCACCGCCGAGGAAGTGTGGGGGACGCGCTATCCCGATGCGGGGAGCGTGCATTTGCTGGAGTGGCCGGAGGTTGACGCGGGGTGGATCGACGCTGACCTTTGGGAAAAATGGCGTCACGTCAGGGGCGCCCGAAATTATGTAAATGAACAAATTGAGCCGGAGCGCCGCGAAAAGGTGATCGGTTCAAGTTTGGAAGCCGAGGTTTCGTTGCTAGCCTTTGCGCCCGAAATGGCAGAGATTCTAAACTCCGTCGATTTCACTGAAATCTGTATCGCCGCAGAAGTTGCGGTGACCCATCAAACCTACGAACATTCCCAAATGCTAGTCTCAAAGAAATCGTTTCAACCTACCACCCACCACAAATGCGGGCGGTGCTGGCGGCATTTGCCTGAGGTGACAGATGATGGCGCGCTGTGCGGGCGGTGTGAGGCGGTGCTTGATGCTTAAGGCAATCAAATACCTCCCCGTAACGGGGAGGGGGACCGCCCGAAGGGTGGTGGTGGGGTCAGTGTCCGCCAGTCTCTGCAATGATCGCATTGGCTGGTCCAAGCCTTACCCCTCCACCACCGCGTCTTCGCGCGGCGGTCCCCCTCCCCATGATGGGGAGGTTTTGCAGTGATGACCAACCGCCGCACCGCGCTCATGCTCGCAGCTGCCATCTTTATCGTCGATCAGGTCATGAAGTGGATCGTCCTTGGCCCGGTCGGCCTCGCCTATGAAGGCGATAACCGGTATTTGCTGCCGTTCTTCGATCTTACGCTTGTGTTCAACGAAGGCGTGTCATTGGGGCTGCTGTCTGCCGATGAGGCGTGGCAGCGCTGGGCACTCGTGGCGCTTACGGGCGGGATCGCGGCATTCGTTTTGCGCTGGTTGTGGAAGGAAGAAAACCGGCACGATGCGATCGGGCTGGGCATGATTTTCGGCGGGGCGGTGGGCAATTTGCTCGATCGCATCCGGTTCGGGCATGTGATCGACTATGCCGATTTGCATTTCGGCACCTTCCGGCCGTTCCTTGTCTTCAATGTTGCCGATGCCGCGATTACCATCGGCGTGCTGATCCTGCTTGCGCGCGCGCTGTTCGTGCGCGACAAGCCTGCCCAGAATTTATCTCCGGAGAGTGACAATGCGTAAGATCCTGATTTCGGCGGCTTTGCTTGCCACCTTGTCCGCCTGCGGCTCATCGAGCGGCGTGTTCAACCGTGATCGACCCGATGAATTCGCGGTCAGCCGCGCCGCACCTTTGGTGGTCCCGCCCGATTTCGCGCTTGCCCCGCCTGCACCCGGCACTCCGCGCCCGCAGGAAGCCGATAGCTCGACACAGGCATTGCAGGCGATGTTCGGCGGGCCATCGAGCCGCAGCCCGCTTGAGACCAATGTCGGCGGGCAGGCAGGGGCCGTTCGCGCGCAACCGGGGATCCGCTCGGATGCTGGCGATCCTGACACGGTTGTCGTGGATAAGGGCGCAACGACGCGCGACATTCTGGCCGCACCCGAAGGCGATGGCGCCGAAGCGCGGACAACCACGCCGAAGTAAATGTCAATCCTCCCCAACTCGTTGGGGAGGTGTCGCGGCGTAGCTGTGACGGAGGGGTGTGTGATCTCACCCCTCCGTCAGTCGCTTGGCGACTGCCACCTCCCCTTCCAGAAGGGGAGGATTTGGGTCAGAACGCGACACCGATCGAACCGACGACGCCTGCCTTGTAGATATTCTTGCCGGTCGGGCTGAAACCGGACTTGTTGGTATCGACATAGCTGACGCCGAACGTCACTGGCCCGGTCGTGTAGGTGGCACCCACATTCCAGTCGGTGTATTTGATCCCGCCCGACAGGAAGCTGCGGGTGAAGGTGCGCCCGACGCCCGCGGTCAGGCTGACGCCTGTATCGGGGATACCGCCTGAAAGGCTGGCATTGGCGTAGAAATTATCTTCCTTGCCGAACCCGTAATCGAGCGCGCTCGACTTGGGGGCATAGGCGACCAGCACCTTGCCGGTGACAGGCCCGAAGCCTTGCGAAATGCTGCCATAGAGTTCGAGGAAATCGGAAGCATATTCGATCGCACCCTGCGTGCTGCCGGGATAGTAATAATACAGCCCGCCGATATCGACCGTCGTTGAACCGAACGTCTTTTTATAGCCGACCGACAGATCGATTTCCTGATCGCTGCCATTGGCGACATAATCGTCGATGCTCGATCCCCAGACCGTGGCATAAACGCCCGATTCGTGCGCGACAGTGAATGTGCCCTGGACCGCGAAATCCTTGTCGGTCTGCGAAATGCCACGGAACCGGTAATCGGTGACGAGCGTGGCACCGCCTGTAACGGTGATGGCTTTGGCGTCTTTATCCTGCGCAAAGGCAGGCGTTGCGCCAAGAACGAGTGCAAGGCCCAGAAGCGGGCCGAAGGACGTGCGCATAAAATTCCCCTTTTGGGTTGGTGTGCGTCGTCCCACCTGCGTTGCTGCTTGCAGCCTCTCACCGCCCGCGCGGGGGGCCGCAATTGCAGCGACCTATGATGTCTGGCTGCGAATATTGCGTCGCACAATAGAAAAATGCCGAAATGATAGGCAATCAGGCCGGAGTGTTGCGCGAAAGCAACAGCGACAGGACGCCAGCTTCAGGCCGTTAGCCCTGCAAAAATGCGTCCAGCGCCTGCGCGAGGTCAGCCATCAGGTCGTCAGGGTCTTCGAGCCCGATCTGCAACCGCACCAGCGGGCCGCCATAATTGGCGTGCGTCACGCTGCGCACCGAATCGAGATCGACAGGTGTCACCAGGCTTTCAAATCCGCCCCAGCTATAACCCAACCCGAACAGCTCAAGCGCCTCGATGAAACGCGTCCGCGCCGCTACATCACCACCGGCAAAGGCAAAGCTGAACACAGTGCCCGCGCCCTTGAAGTCGCGCGCATAAATGTCATGACCGGGGAAATCGGGGAGCGCGGGATGGAGCACCCGACCAACCTCGGGCCGCGTCGTGAGCCAGCGGGCAATCGCGATCCCGGCGGCCCCTTGCGCCTTCAACCGCACCCCCATCGTCCGCAACCCGCGCGCGCCGAGCCACGCATCGTCGGGGCTCACACATTGGCCGAGGTCGAATGTTGTCGCTTCGAGGCGGGCGAACCAGTCGGCATTGGCGGTCGCCGATCCCAGCATCAGGTCCGAATGGCCGCCAACATATTTCGAACACGCCATCACACTGATATCGACTCCTGCCGCCATCGCGGGAAACAGCAATGGCGAGGCCCAGGTATTGTCGAGGATCGTCGCCACACCCGCCTTGCGCGCTGCCGCACAAATCGCCGGAATATCCTGCATCTCGAACGTCTGTGACCCCGGGCTTTCGAGCAGGATCGCGCGCGTCCGTTCGCCGAACAGCGCGGCGATGTCGGTGCTGCGTTCGGCGGAATAATATTGCACCGCGATGCCCATGCGCTTCAGAAACCCATCGGCCAACCGCCGCGTCGGGGCATAGGCGCTGTCGACGATCAGCAGCTCGTCTCCCGGAGCAAGCACCGTCAGCAATGCGGTTGAAATCGCCAGCAGCCCCGATGAATAGAGCATCGTTCCCGCAGCCCCCGGCTCCAGATCGGTCAGTGCCTGCGCCAGCGTCCATTGCGTCGGGGTGCCGTGGAGTCCGTAATAGAGCGTTCCCTGACCGCGTTTTGCCGCATCGAGTTCGGCAACAGTATCGAACAGGATCGTCGAGGCGCGCCACACGGGTGTGTTGACGATGGGTCCGGTCCAGTCCTTGCGACGCCCGCCCTGCACCAGCTGCGTTGCAACGCTTCGTGGCCGCTTGCTGTCTGTCATGTTTTCGCCCTGTCGATCCGGTCGAGCGTAGCTGCCATTGCGGCAAGCGCAACCGCGCCTGCTGCACACGCCAGCGCAAACGGGGCAGGCGCTACAGCGGTGAACAGCGGGATCGCGGCATTGGCGGCAGCAGGCGGATGAAAATGCCCGGCACCCATCATCGCCATCACCGCGATGCCAGCGCCGATCGGGCCGAGAAGATAGGCGTCGATCCCCAGATGTTGCACGAGCATCATCATGGCATAGCCAACCGCGCCCGAAATCAAATGCCCCAGCCCGACCGCTGCCGGGCGCGCGGCAGGCGATGTGCGGAGCGCCGCAATCAGTGCCGCACTCGAGGCCCAGCTTGTCAGCATCAACGGGATGCCAAGCGCTGCCGTCAGCGCCATCGCACCTGCCACCAGCAGCGCGACGATTAGCCCTGTTCGCAGTGCCGTCACGTCGGTTGTGCACCCCAATGGAACGCAATGGGCATTTCGATGTCGGGATGGAGCGACATCTTCACAGGGCAACCCAGCGCCGCCGCCTCAAGCCGCGCGCGTTCGGCAGGCGGCGGATCGTGCGGAATGGCGATGCTGACATCGAGCTTCGCAATTCGCCGCACAGGCGCTGCGGCCATCGTCTTTGTCACCTGTGCAGTTGCGCCTTCGATTGCCACACCGTTTGCGCGCGCGGCAATCCCCATCACTGTCAGCAAACAAGACCCCAGCGCCGCGCCGACAAGATCGGTCGGCGAAAAGCTTTCGCCCCGCCCCTGATTGTCCTTGGGCGCATCGGTATCGAACACCGCACCCGAAGGCTCGTGGACCAGGCGGCAATGCAGATCGCCTTCGTAAAGCGTTGTCGTTCTGACCATGGCAAAGCCCGTTAATAGCCCTTGGGCTGCGCGTCGAGATGCGCCAGAAATCCCGCCGCCTGCGCGCGCAACTCGTCACGCACTTTGGCGTCCATCTTGTCCCAATTGCGATACGGCATTGCGAGCCGCATATTGCCACCCAGTTTCTCACGATTGCGATCGAGGAAATCCCAATAGAGCGCGTTGAACGGGCAAGCGTCAGGCCCTGTGCGCTTTTTCACATCGTATCGGCATGTGCCGCAATAATCGGACATGCGATCAATATACGCGCCTGATGACGCATAGGGTTTCGATCCCAGCAGGCCTCCGTCTGCAAACTGGCTCATCCCGCGCGTGTTGGGCTGTTCGACCCATTGATACGCATCGGCATAGATCGCCAGATACCAGTCATCGACATGATCGGGATCGGCACCGATCAGCATCGCGAAATTGCCGGTGACCATCAGCCGCTGGATATGGTGGGCGTAGGCGTATTCGAGCGTCTGGCCGATGGCCTGGCTCAGGCAGTGCATGTCGGTTTCGCCGGTCCAGTAAAACGCCGGAAGCGCGCGTTTGGCATTCAGAAAATTGCGCTCGCCATAGTCGGGCCCCGCCCACCAATAGATGCCGCGCACATATTCGCGCCAGCCGATGATCTGGCGGATAAAGCCTTCGACGGCATTGAGCGGGGCATTGCCGCTGCGATATTGCGCCTCGGCACGACTGCAGAGGTCAAGCGGATCGATGATCCCGGTATTGATATAGGGTGAAAGCAACGAGTGCCACAGCAAGGGCGCACCTGTCAGCATCGCATCCTGATAATCGCCGAACCGCGGCAGGATCGTGGAGAGGAAGCGATCGGCAATCGCGCTGGCATCGTCGGCAGTCACCGCAAAACCGAAATGGGCAAGGCTTCCCGGATGATCGGCAAAGCGTGTCGCGACCATATCGAGCACCTCGCGAGTCACGGCATCGGGTGCAACGTGCGGGACTGGCGGCATCGCATGCCCGTCCTTGGCAGGTTTGCGGTTTTCGCTGTCATAATTCCATTCGCCGCCTGTTGGCTTGCCATCGTCGAGCAATATGCCGGTCAATCGCCGCATTTCGCGATAGAAAAACTCCATCCGCAGCTGCTTGCGCCCGTCGGCCCATGTCGCGAAATATCCCGGCGGTGTCACAAACCGCGTGTCGGGACGGATATCGACAGGGATGCCGAACAGCGTTTCCCAAGCGTCGAGCATCGCTTGCACGCGCCATTCGCCGCTGTG
>JANOQL010000319.1:0-2244 GCA_031414835.1 Sphingomonadales bacterium
CTTCCCGAGCACTGTCGCGATCTGGTCGCTTGTGTGTTCGGCGCACAGCGAACAGCGCAGCAGGAACACCCCCGCAGGCGTCGCGGGCGGGCGGGCAACATTCACATAGACGCCCAGTTCGAGCATCATGTTCCAGATCGCGATTGCCTGATCCTGATCGTCGAGCAGCACCGAGACGATCCCGCTTTCGGGCGTCTTGGTCCCCAGCCGGAAACCGAGTTCAGTCATCCCGCCATGGAATTGCCGGATATTGTTCCAGAGCCGCGCGCGCTTCTCATGCGCGGTCATCAGTTTGCGGATCGACGTCGCCGCCGTCGCAACCGCGCTCGGTGGCAGCGATGCGGTATAGACATAGGGGCGGCACACGAACCGCAAGATGTCGAAACTCGGATGGTTCGACACGACGAAGCCGCCGACCGTCCCGACGCTTTTGGAGAAGGTGCCGACAACGAAATCGACCTGACCGTCGAGCCCTTGCTCTTCATAAACGCCGCGGCCCTTTTCACCGAAAAAGCCCATCGAATGCGCTTCATCGACCAGCACCATTGCGCCGTGTTTCTTTGCGACCGCGACCATTTCGGCAAGCGGGGCAATATCGCCGAGCATCGAATACACGCCTTCGAGTATCACCAGCTTGTGCGCCTCTGGCGGCAACCGGCCGAGCCGCTTTTCAAGATCCTCGACCGAATTGTGGCGAAACCGCACCAGTTCGGCATTGCCGAGAAACGCCCCGTCATAAATCGACGCATGGCTATCGGCATCGAGCACGATGTAATCGCCTTTGCCTGCAATCGTTGAGACGAATCCCAGATTGGCCTGATATCCTGTGGAGAAAATCATGGCGTGCTGAGTGCCGTAAAACTCCTTCAACGCCTCTTCGGCATCGGCATGGCCTGCGAAGGTCCCATTCAAACACCGGCTGCCATTGGTGCCCGACCCGTAGGTCTGCATCGCTTCGACGCCCGCCGCGATCACATCGGCATCGAACGTCATCCCCATATAATTATAGGTGCCAAGCAAGATCGTGTCCTTGCCCGCGATGACCGCCTGCGTCGGCGAAGTGACCTTTTCCATCACGACGCCGATCGGATCGCGTGAGCCTGTGGCAAGGAGCGCGGCTTTTTGTTCGATCAGGCTGTCGAACTTCGAAAACAGGTCGCTCATACAGCGGATAGCTTTGCGACGGCATCGACCAGCTGGCCGACGGTTTCAATCTCGGCCTGCATGTTCATCGTGATCAAAATGTCGAACTCATCCTCTACGGCAGCGACGAAATCCATGACCGTGAGGCTGTCCCATTCGAGATCGCCCTGAAATGTCGTGGCTTCGGAAAGCGCGACTTGTTTGGTATTGAAAGGTTCGATCTGCGCCATGACGCGGTCGAAAACGGCTGTTCTTTCTGTCATTACTGGCCCTTAGACTTACGCATCGCCGGTTGCCAACCGAATGCGGCGTTTTCACGGCAGCACTTGGCAGCAGGAAGGCGTCATGCCAATGTCATTTATGGACAAGGGGGACGATGCGATGGCCGACGAAGAGCCCAAATTGCCGCGCATATTTCCGCCTAACGCGATCCACCTTGTGCGGACAACGCAACAGATCAACATCACGCTGTCGCAAATGGCCGATCAAAAGGCCTCGATCCTGATGGGCGCGACCTTTGTGGTGTTCACAATTTCGGTCAGCCAGGCGTCGCGCAGCGGCCTCACGATTTCGCTGTCGGTGCTGATCCTGTTCGCGTTCCTCTCGGCCATGCTTGCCGTGTTCGCGATCATGCCGTCGGTGCGCCCCAAATCGGATCTGCCGCGCAACGTGCTGTTTTTTGGCTGGTTCACGCAGATGCCAGAGGCCGATTATGTCGATGAAGTGCTCAACGATCTGGCGAACGACGAAATCATCTACCGCACGATGCTCCGCGATATTTACCAGAACGGGCAAGTGCTTCAGCACAAAAAGTATAAATATCTCGGCTGGGCCTATCGCATGTTCCTCGCCGGGCTGACGCTGACGCTGGCATGCCTGATCCTTGAGACGACGGGGATGATTTCATAAGCCGTCAACGCGACTCCGCCGCTCACCTCGAGCGAAGTCGAGACACTGCTTCGCGCGCAGCCGAGAAGCGTCGGTGCGCTCCCGATGTGTCTCGGCTGCGCTCGACACTGCCTCTCGACTTCGCTCGAGGTGAGCGGTCACCTCCTTGATGGTCATTCAGACCGATTCGAGCAGCCGCGCCGCAACCGGCGG
>JANOQL010000320.1:0-9815 GCA_031414835.1 Sphingomonadales bacterium
CGGATACCCACGGCGATCGACGATCCAGCCACGACGCGGAGGGATCAGCGTCAGATTGACCCGGTTGCTTTCGGAAAGCAGCGCATATTTTTCGTTCTCGAAAATCGAAAGATACGCCATCCGGCTCGCCAGGATACCGCCAAGCGCCAGTTGCGCTCCGCCGACAAACATCGATCGCCTCGTAAAGCTGAACGCCTGTTGCGCTTCGGTAACAATCCGTTTGGGCGTCTTCACACGCGCAATCGCCACTGATCGAGACGATCGCACACGCGCATGACGGGCGGAAACAAAAGGGCGGCGATCAGCATTTGAGGAAGCATCAGAGTGACACCATACCATCCTGCGACTGCACCGCCAATCTGATATGCGAAGAGAAGATAGGCAGCAATCAGCAGCGCCGCGATCCCCCATTCCTGAAACGCATCGCGCCAGATAAGTCGCCTGTCGAGCATGTCGAGTGCGAGGAGCAGCGACGTCCACAGAACAACCGATGTGCCCAGTGCGGCTCCGCTAAACAAATCGTCCCATAAGCCCAGGAATATGCCTGCCCATGCAGGCCAGATGTTGCGATGGAGCGCTCGCCACGCGAGGAACACCATCAGCCCGAATGGCGGGACGATGGCCGTCGTGGCGATCAGTGGCAGCACCGGCGCGAGCGACCCGATCATTGTCGTGATGACAGGAACCGCAAAGCGACGGGCAGGAGATGGCGTTCGTCCGATCCGGGTGCGCGGATGCCGTGCCATTAGGGGGCGCCAGCCTCGACAGGTGGTGGCGGTTGAACGATATACTCCGCCTCGACCGTCGCGAAATCGAACCGCGACGGATCGGCAAGCGGGCGGCCAATGGCCCCATCCGGTGTAGGCCGGAGGGCCATCGCGACGGGTATGCCGGGCCGGTAGATACCGCCGGTCCCTGACGTCACAAAGATGTCCCTTGCACGGAGCGGATTGTTGCCGCCTGTAAGCGGCCTCAGTTCCAGTCGTCCATCACCCAGCCCGTTTGCCAGAACCGGAAGCCCGTCGCTGAGCCGTTTAATGGGCACCACAGCGCCCGCATCGACGATCAGCAACACGCGTGACGATATGCGCCCGGCCTGCACAACGCGGCCCACAAGGCCTTCAGCGCCGATCACAGGCATGCCGTTCTTGACGCCATCAGCCCAACCCGCATCGAGCGTTGCATAGCGGCGCGACAGCGTGCCGGTTGAGCCAACCAGACGGGCGTTGACGATCGTTGCGCTCGACTGGTCTTTGAGTGCGAGTAGCCTTTTCAACCGCCGGTTCTCAATCAGCGCTTGCTGTGCTTGACGCAGGTCTGCTCGCGTCTTGGCCAGTTCTTGCTCAAGCTCCCGATTTTTGGATCCGGCATCAATGTACGCCGAAATCGCTTCGCCGACGCTTCCCATGCCCCCCAGTGCTGATCGTGCAGCACTCGACACAGGCGCGAATATGTCTCCCACGCGCTGCTGGATTGCCGCGTGGCCCTCGGGGTCGAGCCGTGCTGTTACGAGGAGCAGCGCACCCGCAATCAACCCCGCGACGGCAAAGACGTACGTCGTGAAAAGACTATATTGCGCCCGCCGCGAAAAACCGGGACGCCGGGGGGAAGGCGGCGCCATGACGGCAAGCCTTCCGTCAGGCAGTAATCAGAACGCCGCGGAAGATCGGGTCTTCCAGCGCGCGGCCTGTGCCCAACGCAACGCAAGTGAGCGGATCGTCGGCAATCGTCACGGGCAACCCGGTTTCGTCACGCAGCACCTCGTCGATGCCTTCGAGAAGCGCGCCGCCGCCGGTCAAGACGATGCCCTGATCGACAATGTCTGCGGCCAGTTCAGGCGCTGTGTTTTCCAGCGCGATCCGAACGCCTTCGACGATCGTTCCGACAGGTTCGGCAAGCGCTTCGGCAATCTGGCCCTGATTGATCGTGATTTCCTTGGGCACGCCATTCACAAGGTCGCGGCCCTTGATGTGGATCGTTTTTCCAACGCCATCGGCAGGCGGGCGGGCGACGCCGACTTCCTTCTTGATGCGCTCTGCTGTGGCTTCACCGATCAGCAGATTGTGATTGCGGCGAACGTAAGACACGATGGCTTCGTCCATCTTGTCGCCGCCCACACGGACCGAATTGGTGTAGGCGAGACCGCGTAAAGACAGGACAGCGACCTCGGTCGTTCCGCCGCCAATATCGACCACCATCGATCCGACAGGTTCAGTCACTGGCATGTCTGCGCCAATCGCGGCGGCCATCGGTTCTAGGATGAGGTGCACCTGGCTTGCGCCTGCATTCGATGCCGCGTCACGGATCGCGCGGCGCTCAACCGAGGTTGAGCCCGACGGCACGCAAATGACGATTTCCGGCCAGCTTGGGAAGCGGCTTTGGCCATGCACTTTCTTGATGAAATGCTTGATCATGATTTCAGCGACTTCGATGTCTGCAATCACGCCGTCACGTAAGGGGCGGATTGCCTCAATGCTGCCTGGGGTTTTGCCCATCATCAGCTTGGCATCGACACCAACGGCTTTGGGCGTGCGCACGCCGTTGATCGTTTCGATTGCCACCACCGACGGTTCATTCAACACGATGCCGCGACCACGCACGTAAACGATCGTATTTGCGGTGCCGAGGTCGATCGCCATATCTTGCGAGACCATTTTGAAAAAACGCGAGAAAAATGACATACGGAACTGTTTCCTTTGCGGAGGGCAAACGCCCCCAGCGGATCGCGGATGAGTTACACGCCGCGCCTCCCATCGGTCTGCGAAAGGATTCTCACTTTTTCGATGAGGCGGGTCGCGGGATGGGGCCGCTTGGTCTAGGGACGTCATTATGTCAATACGCCGCCTCCCTGCACACCTCATCAATCGCATCGCCGCAGGCGAAGTGGTGGAAAGGCCGGCGAGCGCGCTCAAAGAGCTGTTGGAGAACGCCATCGATGCTGGCGCGACTCGGATCGATGTCCGGCTGAGCGGTGGCGGGATCGATTCCATCGACGTTGCAGATGATGGCAGTGGGATGACGCGTGATGAAATCGCGCTCGCGTGCGAACGCCATGCCACATCGAAACTCCCCGATGAAGCCATCGATGCAGTCACGACCCTTGGCTTTCGTGGTGAAGCCTTACCGTCAATCGCAAGTGTCGCGCGCCTGACAATCGAAAGCCGGGTTGGAGCAGGCGAAGGCTGGCGTCGCGTGATCGACAATGGCGAGGTCGTCGAAGACGGGCCTGCAGGGTTGCCATCTGGAACACGGGTCAAGGTCGAAGCGCTGTTCGGCAAGGTGCCTGCAAGACGAAAGTTTTTGCGATCGCCAAGATCGGAATATGCGGCGTGCGCCGATGTGATCAAGCGGCTTGCCATGGCGCGTCCTGAAATTGCCGTTTCGGTTGAACATGACGGTCGCCGGACGATGTCGGTGACGGCTGAATCCGCTCCGAACCGCGTCGCATCGCTCACCGATCGCGACCTTCGTAATCATAGCGTGGGGGTTGATTTTCGGCGCGAAGATATTTCGCTTTCCGGGGTGGCGGGGCTTCCGACGTTCAATCGGGGTGTGGCCGATCATCAGTTTCTGTTCGTCAATGGCCGTCCCGTCAAAGACCGGTTGCTTATGGGCGCAATCCGCGGTGCCTATGCCGACATGCTGGCGCGCGACCGACATGCAGTTGTCGCGTTGTTTCTGGATGTCCCCACCGATCAGGTCGACGTCAATGTTCACCCTGCCAAAACCGAAGTGCGCTTTCGCGATCCGGCACTGGTGCGCGGAATGATCGTCAGCGGATTGCGGCGTGCTCTTGACGAAGTGGGCCAAGCGCGCGCGCCGCTCACTTCAGTTGCCGCAATGCGCAATTGGCAACAGGAACCCGACGCAGTTGCAGCCTGGCCAGAAACGCTGCCGGACCCTGCAATATCGTCCCCGCGTATGTGGGATCATCGCCCCGGTTTCCGGGCGCCGCCACCTGTTGCCAGAGCAGAGAGCATCCCAGTTGAATCGCATCCTGTCGGCGATTTTCCGCTGGGCGTCGCGCGAGGGCAAATCAGGAAAACCTATATCGTCGCCGAGGCAGAAGACGGCCTGATCCTCGTGGATCAGCATGCGGCGCATGAACGGCTCGTGCTCGAACGGATGCGCAGCGCAGTGGAGGCAGGCGAGGTGGCTTCGCAGGCGTTGCTCATCCCCGAGATTGTCGATCTCGATGAACCGGCGTGCGACAGGCTTGAGGCAAGGCTTGTTGACCTCGCGGCGTTCGGGCTTGAACTCGAACGTTTTGGCCCTGCGGCAATGCTGGTTCGCGCGACCCCTGCGGTGCTGGGCACCGGCGATGTCAAAGGCCTCGTAACCGATCTGGCCGACGAACTGTCTGCGCATGGCGAAGCGCTGTCTTTGAAGGAGCGCGTCGATGCAGTGGCAGGCACGATGGCGTGTCACGGATCGGTGCGGGCAGGGCGGGTGTTGTCGGTTATTGAAATGAATGCACTGCTTCGAGAAATGGAAGCGACGCCGCGTTCGGGCCAGTGCAACCATGGCCGCCCGACTTGGGTGAAGCTCGCGCATGATGACATTGAAAAACTGTTCGGACGGCGGTGATGCGGGTCGTATCGGTGGCAAAGCGCGACGGCCATGGTCTCGGTAAGACATGCTGCGAAGCCATCGAACTCGTTGCGGGCGAAGGCGTGATCGGCGACGCACACCGCGGCGTGACGGTCAAACACCGCAGCCGGGTGGCCAAAGACCCGATGCAGCCCAATTTGCGGCAGGTGCATCTGGTGCACGCCGAATTGCTGGCCGAAGTGGCGGACAAGGGGTTTGCGGTGCACCCCGGCGAACTTGGCGAAAATATCCTGACTGCTGACATCAATTTGCTCGGTTTGCCGGTCGGCGCACGACTTTGTTTTCCGTCAGGCGCCGAAATCGAGGTCACCGGGCTGCGCAACCCGTGTGTTCAGCTCGAAGGTCATAGTAAGGGGCTATTGGCGGTGTTGCTCGACCGGGCAGCAGATAGGTCGCTGATCCGTAAGGGCGGGGTGATGGCAATCGTCGCAGTCGGCGGTGTGGTGCGGCGGGGCGATCCCATCAATCTCATCTCTCCTGATGTCGCACGCCCGTTGCAACCGGTGTGATTGCCACAGATGCAGCCATTGAGGAGGCAATCGCGCGCGGCGATGTCAAGATTGCCGTGGCGATGGCTAAGATGCGGCTTGAAGCGGGTGAACGGTCAGTTTGGCTGCTGAACCTTGCGGCGTTCGGATTTGAGCAGGAAGGGCATTTTGCCCAAGCGCGCACGTTGCTTGAAGAGGCGCTCGCCATCGATCCCTCCGATCCGCTGATCAATGTCTCGCTCGGTGCCATTCTGCGTGCCGGAGGGCGCATGGACGAAGCGGTAGCACAGCTTACACGGTCCATTCCGTTCGCCGGGCACGTCGGAGCGTTGTGGCTCGAACGGGCTTTTGCATTCGAAACCAGCGGCGACCTCAAGGCTGCGGAACGCGATTTTCGCACGGCGGTGAAAATCGAGCCATCGGCACCGGGCTTTGGCGGTCTTGCAGGCGCGCTTGCGCGGCTTGGCCATCGTAGCGAGGCGCGCAAGGTTGCAATGCAGGCGCTTGATCTCGACCCGAAGAACGCTGCCGCGTCGATTGCAATTGCCCGGTGCGATTTGGCGGATGGCAATCCGCATTCGGCAATCGGAATACTGGCAAGCTTCACCAAACGAGATGACGTTCACCGCAACGACCGGCTGACGGCGATGTGCTTGTTGGGCGATGCGCATGACCGGATGCACCAGCATGATTCGGCATATGGCGCTTATCGTTCGGCCAAAGAGAATTTTGCGCGCGACTTTGCGGCACCCGCGCCCGAGAATGGCCAGCGTGCCTATGTTGAAGCGCTTGGCAAATGGCTCCCCCTGATCAGCAACGACGCAGTTGAGGCAGCCAGCTTAAACGGTCCCCTGCCAGTTTTCCTGATCGGTTTTCCCAGGTCGGGAACAACGCTGGTCGAAAACATACTGGCGAGCATACCTCGAGTCTTCGCGCTCGAAGAGCGACCGACATTGCGCGCCGTCGATACAGCATTCTTGCGTGAGCCTGACGGTTTGCGCGCATTTTCTATCCTCGATGAAACCGAACTCGATGGGTATCGCACCGATTATTGGCAGCAGGCAAAATGGTTCGGATTGCCTGACGATGCCCACATGCTGGTCGATATGGACCCGCTCAAAGGCATCAAACTGCCTGTTATCGCCAAGCTGTTTCCCGAAGCCAGAATCGTCATGATGAGGCGCGATCCGCGCGATGTGGTCTGGAGCTGCTTCAAAACACCATTCGCACCAAGTGCCGCTGCATTCGAATTCACATCAATCGAACGCGCCGCCAGCCACTATTCGACGCTGATGGACTATCAGGAGCAATGCCTCGCTGCGATGCAGCTCAATGCCCATGTTTTGCGATACGAAGCGCTCGTGACTGACTTCGACGCTGAAACGCAGAAGTTGTGCAAGTTCCTCAGGCTGGACTGGAGCGATGGACTGCGCGATTTCGCCATCACGGCGAAAAAGCGCGGAGTTGCAACAGCGAGCGCGGGGCAGGTCGAACGCGGGCTTTATGACGGCCGGGGGCAATGGCGCGATTATGCCCGATACATGGCCCCTGCGATGCCGATTCTTGCGCCATGGATCGCGCGATTCGGCTACGAACTGGATCGTTAACGGGCGGCCCGTATGTCCGAATAGGTGGCGAGCATCTTAAACGATCCGCTTTTCCCCATGGCTGAACCTGCCATATCGGTATTGCTGCCAGCAATCATCGGGCGATTGTTGGGCATCATCCGGTAGGTGACGGTCGTCGTCATTTTGTCGATCTTGGCGACGAGCATCATGCGGAACGGCTTGGTCGAGGTGTAGCGGATGCGCTCGACGAACGGTATTTTGCCGCTGGTGTTGACGACGGCCTCTGCGGATGTTGTTGCCGACGCATCGTGACTGCCGATCTTGATCGTGCCTTTGGGCAGCGATGCAAAGCGGTATGTCACGCTGTTATCGCCACCGGCGACGCGTTTTGCAGGTGCGCCGATCCAAGTCGAAATCCGTCCGTATGATGGCACCGGGCTTTTGTTGGCCTGCTTGGCAAAACCTGCCGTTTCCTTGGGCGTTGGCGTGCGGCCTTCGGCTCTCACTAGCGTCCAGCGCGATCCGGCGGGGCGTTTCGGATCGTAACGCATGACATATTCTTTGGCAGGTTCGCCGGTTCGCTGGCCGGTGAATGTCTGTGTGAAGGCGAAATCGGTATCGGTAGCCGCGCGCGCAACGGCCAACACTTGCTGCTGTAAATCATCGGCCAAGGCAGGCGTCGCTATACACCAGAGAGCAACCGCAACGATCAACCCGATGCGATCAGGCCGGAACACCGTAAAGATCATGATCGTCTGCCTCTTCGATAACCACGGGAATAATGTCTCCCGGAGCAAGATGACCGGCATCGCGAAGGAAGACTGTGCCGTCAATCTCGGGCGCGTCGGCCTGCGATCGGGCATTGGCACCGCCATCTGTATCGACCTCATCGACGATCACCTGGAGCGTGCGCCCGACTTTTGCGGCGAGCTTTGCTGCACTGATCGCAGCGGTTTTTTCCATGATCCGGGCGTAGCGTTCTTCCTTGACCGCTTCAGGCACTTGATCGGGCAGCGCATTGGCGGACGCGCCTTCGACAGATTCGAACCGGAAGGCACCAACGCGATCAAGCTGTGCTTCATCGAGCCAATCAAGCAGATACTGGAAATCGGCTTCGGTTTCACCAGGAAACCCGACCACGAAGGTCGAACGGATGGCAATATCGGGGCAAATCGACCGCCAGCCCTTGATCCGTTCGAGCACCTTGGCTTCATTGGCAGGACGACGCATCGCGCGCAGCACATTGGGCGCAGCATGCTGAAACGGGATATCGAGATAGGGTGTGATCAACCCGTCTGCCATCAGCGGAATGACCTGATCGACATGCGGGTAGGGATAGACATAGTGGAGGCGCACCCATGCGCCCAATTGCCCGAGCGCGCGCGCGAGATCGGTCATGTGCGCGCGGATGCCGCCCCATTCGGCATGTTTCATATCGACGCCGTATGCTGACGTATCCTGGCTGATCACCAGAAGTTCTCTGGTGCCTGCCGCGACCAGTTTTTCAGCTTCGCGCACGATGGCATCGGGTCGGCGGCTGACCAGATCGCCACGGATCGACGGGATAATGCAGAACGCGCACCGATGATTGCAGCCTTCGGAAATCTTGAGATAGCTGTAGTGGCGCGGGGTCAGTTTGAGGCCCGCCTCGGGCACCAGATCGATAAACGCGTTCGGCACAGGCGGCGCTGCTTCGTGCACCGCAGCAACAACCGCTTCATATTGGTGCGGACCGCTGATCGCCAAAACCTGAGGGAACCGGGCGCGGATGAGATCGGCCTGGTTGCCCATGCAGCCAGTAACGATCACGCGACCATTTTCCGCGATGGCTTCGCCGATGGCCTCAAGGCTTTCTTCCTTGGCACTATCGAGAAACCCGCAAGTGTTGACCAGCACAACATCGGCCCCCGCATAGTCGGGAGACAGGCCGTAGCCATCGGCACGGAGCTTGGTCAGGATCCGCTCGCTATCGACGAGCGCCTTGGGACAGCCGAGCGATACCATGCCGACTTTGGGTGAAGGGGGAATTTGCAATGCCATGTTGGGCGGGGCGCTTAGCGGCAACCACACCGAAAGTCACCTTTACGAGCGTTAACCGAGTTAAAACCAGTTTCGTGCAATGTTGCACCAGTTTGAACGCTGGGGTGCGTTGCACACATGAATGGGAAGCTGGCTCGTTGGTGGCGTCATGTGGCGCATCTCGTGCTGCTGCTGTTGGCAGCGGCAGGCGCGCCTGCGCTTGCCCAGACGTGTTCTCCGGCAACCACGCAAGGCACGGCACCTGCTGGCTGGCAAACCTATTGCTGGCTCGATTTTGCGACCTACAACGATGCGACGGCGCGCACCGCGGGGGGACAGAATTTCGTTTTCACGCTGACTGACGGATCGACGCTCAGGCTGAATGTGAGAACAACCGGAACGCCCGGGATTGCGTCGCGTGCCGCGCCGTCGTGGACGGGTGCCGCTGTTGGAAATACGGCATTCCTCGGGATTGGAGGGCGGCCGATTTTCTATCAGGATGCCGGCGGCACCAATACGATTACGATTTCGAGTATCCTTATCACCCCACCGCCAGGCGCGCCCGCCGCCACAATCTATTCATTTGTCGCAGCCGATGCCGAATCGACCAATCAGGGCGAATCGCTCAGTTTCAACACCAATGGGACGGGCTGGACGATCCTCGATCAGGTCAATCCGATCAGCGGCAATACCTATCCGACCATTTCAGGCACCGGCACCCAGACCTTTACCGAGACCGGCGTTGCAGGAACCGTTGGCGGCTACATCGTCGGATCGACGAGCCCGACAACGGTGATCACGACGTTGGTTGGCGGTGGGCTGCAAGGCGCGATGTTTGCCGTTCGGTTCGCGTCGATCCGCCTCAATAAGCAGATCATCGGCGCGCGCGTCGACCCGACCGACCAGTTCCGCTTCGATATTTCATCGACGACAGGGGGAACGGTGATCGCAAGCGGCGCATCGACCGGGACAGGGTTCGGGCCGTTCACCGCGGCGGCCGCTGCACTTGCATCGGGGCTATCGCTGACGCTGACTGAATCGAGGGCAGCTGGCAGCGCCAGTGCGCTTTCGCGGTACAGCGCGCGGCTAACCTGCATCAACGATACGACGGGGTCATCGACCCCACTCC
>JANOQL010000321.1:0-4182 GCA_031414835.1 Sphingomonadales bacterium
TTTCGGCATATTTGACGAAATCGGGGTTGCCATAAGTCAGCCCCCAATCCTCGAACCCCATATTCGCCTGTTTCCAGCGGATCATGCCATAACTGTTGTCATTGAGGATCAGCACAGTGATGTTGAGCTTGAGCCGGACAGCGGTTTCCATCTCCTGGCTGTTCATCATGAACCCGCCATCGCCGCAGATCGCCATCACCTTGCGATCAGGATAGACCATCGATGACATCATCGCCGATGGCAGCCCCGCACCCATCGTCGCGAGCGCATTGTCGAGCAGCACGGTGTTGGCGCGATACGCATCATAGCCACGCGCGAACCAGATTTTATAGACGCCGTTATCGAGGCAGATAATGCCATCATCGGGCATCGCATCGCGGATCGTCTTGACCAGATGCGGCGGGTAAATCGGGAAGCGTTCGTCGCCTGACACAGTCGCGGTGTGCGCGACTTCGGCCGCGCGCGCCTTGAGCATCAGGTCAAAATTCCACCTGCCAGATGGCACGATGTCTTCCTTCATCTGCCAGATCGCATTGGCGATATCGCCGATCACTTCGATGCCCGGGAAATAAACGGGATCGACAGAAGCGGTGTTGGTCGAAACGTGGATGACCTGTGCGCCGCCTTCCTTCATGAAAAAGGGCGGCTTTTCGATCACGTCATGCCCGATATTGATGATGCAATCCGATGCCTCGACCGCGCGGTGGACGAAATCGCCCGCCGACAGTGCGGCACAGCCGACGAACTTGGGATGCCGTTCATCGATCACGCCCTTGCCGAGCTGCGTCGTGAGGAAGGGAATGCCGGTCTTTTCAACAAACTGGAGCAGCATCCGCCCGGTCTGCGTCCGGTTCGCACCGGCACCAATGACGAGGATTGGCGACTTCGCAGCCTCCAATGCCTTGACCGCTTCGCGCACCGATTTGGGATCGGCGCTCGGGCGGCGAACGATGCTGCGCTTTAGCGGCACCGAATCGGTATGTTCATCGGCAATGTCTTCGGGTAGCTCGATATGGACCGCACCGGGTTTCTCCTCCTCGGCGAGGCGATAGGCTTCGCGGACGCGGCTCGGGATATTGTCCGAGCTTTGCATCTGGTGGGTGTATTTGGTGATCGGACCCATCATCGTGACGACGTCCAAAATCTGAAAACGGCCCTGTTTCGATTTCTTGATCGGCTTTTGCCCGGTGATCATGAACATCGGCATCCCGCCGAGCGTGGCATAGGCCGCCGCCGTCACGAAGTTGGTCGCGCCCGGGCCCAATGTGGCAATGCAGACGCCGGTCTTGCCAGTATGGCGCCCATAGGTCGCGGCCATGAAGCCAGCGCCCTGTTCGTGCCGCGTCAGGATCAGCTTGATCTTTTTGGAGCGTGACAGCGAATCGAGGAAATCGAGATTCTCCTCACCGGGAACGCCGAAGATATATTCGCAGCCCTCTTCTTCGAGGCACTGGATGAACAGGTCGGATGCTTTGGCGCCCATCGGTCGCTTGTCCCTTCGCTTCGCCTGCCGGTGCGGCAGACCATGATGCCGGTTGCCTGCGACCAAGGCGAAGGGGCGGCTTTGCGCCGTTCTGATTCCCCCGTTAGCGACAGGGTCTAACGCGGCAATTGGATGCTGTCACCCCTTGTTCAAACTCAACTCGCTTGTCCAACAACCGCTCATGTCGAGCGAAGTCGAGACACTTCTACCGCGCGGACACAATATCTCGACTTTGCTCGACATGAGCGGTTGAGTGTTGGCGACAACTGAACTCAATAGCCAAGCGCCAGATTGACCTGATGTTCGAGCGGCTTCCCGGCAAGGTAGCGATCGAGGTTGGCAAGGAAGCGTTCTGCCGAGCGCGCGAACATCTTGTTCTGGGCGCGGCCCGAAAGGTGCATCGTGATATGCGCAGTGTCGAGCGACCAGAGCGCGTGATCGGCAGGCAGCGGTTCGGGCGTTGTGACATCGAGAAAGGCACTGCCAATCGATTTGGACTCGAGCGCGGCAATGAGTGCGTCCTGATCGATCACGCTGCCGCGCGCGATGTTGATGAGTGTCGCGGTCGGTTTCATCGCGTCGAGTTCGGCGGCACCAATCATGCCAATCGTTTCGGAAGTCGCGGGGACTGCGAGTATGATCCAGTCGAATTCACCCAGTCGTTCGCGCCATTCGCCGGGGCCGATCGCGCCGGGGGCAGGGGTGCGCCTGACAACCGAGACCTCGACACCGAACGCCTTAAGCCGCGCATCGACCAGCGACCCGATGGCGCCATACCCCAGAATGAGCGCTTTGCTGCCGAACAGCTCGACCTTGCCCGGCGAATCATGCAGCCATTCGTGCCGATCCTGCGCCCGAACGACATCGCGGTAGCCTTTGGCGACTGTTAGCATGGCCATCACGACATATTCGGCAATCGTGATCGCGTTGATGCCAGCGCCGCCTGTAACGATCGTGCCTCGGGCTTGAAGCTGTGCAGCAGGCAGGTGTTCGATCCCGGCATAAATGGTGGAAAGCCATTTCAGATCGCGGGCATTGACGACCGCCGACGCCATCGCTGCCTTGTCGTTCATGTCGAGCCAGCCGATCGCGGCATCTGATACCATCGCCATCGCTTCATCATGGCTGGCGAACCAGCGAACCTCGACTCCGGAAGGCAATCGCGGTTCGATCAGCGGGCGCGCCACGGCAGGCAGAACAGCAATTGTCATATGTCCAGCTTCCAATCCCAGCCGAGCGGATCGCCATCCATCACCTCGACGCCTGCTGCGATCAGATCGTCGCGGATGCGGTCTGACGTAGCAAAATCCTTCGCCGCGCGCGCCTCCTTGCGATGGGCAAGGAGGGCTTCGATTTCGGGTTCGGTGATTTGGGCGGTGACGGGGCGGATGCGGAGGTCGTCTCTCTTCAATCTTAAAAGACCAATCCCCAAGACTTCGTCGGCCTTTTCGATTGCTTGCAACCTCAACTCCGGAGCAATGAACTCAAAGTCACTCTGCCCGGATTTGCTATCCAACTTTATGAAAACGTCTATCCAAGCCAATAGTTCAGCGGTGTTAAGGTCGGTAATGACAGACTTATCAATGCCCTCCGGAAGGCCGTTTAGCCGGGCACGTTCGAACATCGCTGGCAGCAAGACTCTGCCATCGATTGCCGCGGCGGGAGCTTGAGCTTTCAGCTGCGCTATCCCCATCACCATCCGCTTCAACCGCACGAACGCCGCAGCCAACCCCTCCCACGTAAACTCCATCTCGCTCCTGTAATGCGCCTGGAGGCACATCAGGCGGTAGGCGAGGGGGTGGAAGCCTTTGTCGATCAGCGTTTGCAGGCGGAGGAATTCGCCGCTCGATTTGCTCATCTTCCCGCGACGGTCGATCAGGAAGTTGTTGTGCATCCAAATCGTCGCGCCGCTGTGATCGCAGCCCGAATGTGCCTGGTTTTGCGCGATCTCGTTGGGGTGGTGGATTTCGCGATGGTCGATCCCGCCGGTGTGGATGTCGAACGGGTGATCGAGCAGCGCCTTGCTCATTACCGAGCATTCGATGTGCCAGCCCGGCGCGCCGCGGCCCCAGGGCGAATCCCATTCCATTTGCCGCGCCTCCCCCGGCGGGGTCTTCCGCCAGATCGCGAAATCGGCGGCGTGACGTTTGCCTTCAACTTCACTGATCCGCATATGTGCCGATTCATCAAAGGCAACCTGGTCTTGTTTTGTCCGTCCGGCCAAGGCTGCATAGTTCGGCACGGTGGAGGTATCGAAATACAGCCCGCCCTCAAGTTCGTAGCAGTGTTTGTCAGCAATCGATTTGGCCCACTCGATCATCCCATCGATATGGTCTGTCGCGCGCGGGTGCTGCATTCCGGTGATGTTCAACCGCGCGAGATCGGCCTTGAAATCGGCTTCGTAGAATGCGGCAATGTCCCAAGCGGTTTTGCCCTGCGCTGAGGCTGCCTTCTCCATCTTGTCATCGCCAGCATCGGCATCGCTGGTCAGATGGCCGACGTCGGTAATATTGATGACGTGGGTGACGTGACAGCCTTTGTACGCCAGAACGCGCCGCAGCGTATCGGCAAACACATAGGCGCGCATGTTGCCGATGTGCTGGTAGTTATAGACTGTCGGCCCACAGGTGTAGACGCTCGCTTTGCCCGCTTCGCGCGGTTCGAACCGCCTGAGGCTGCGGGTCAGGCTGTCGAACAGC
>JANOQL010000322.1:0-13611 GCA_031414835.1 Sphingomonadales bacterium
GCGTGCTTTCGACAAACGAGGGCAAGCAGATGCTCCAGCGGAAACTGACCAAATCGATCAATGGCGTCTTGCGCGAAAAAGAAGGCTTTGGTGGCGTCGAAAATGTGTATTTTTCGAATCTGGTGATCCAGTGATGGCCAACCAACAGGATCAGCCAACGCTCGCGTTTGCAAGACAAGCAGTATCGCTGAACAGCTTTCCCGGCCTTGACGCTGTTAGCGACCGTATCTGCAAATCGCTGTCTGACATGCTTTCCAGTTTTGGATGCCGTAGCGTCACAGTCGGGAAGGATGAAGCCGAAATCCTGTCTGCCGCAGCATGGCGCACGCGCCACACGGCATCGGCAAGATGCTCGATTGCGTCGAGCGCATATAAAGGCAATTTCGCGTTTTCGGCAGAGCCTGATTTGATCGTCAGACTTGTCGATGTGTTTTATGGCGGCACTGGCGATGCCAATCCATTTTCAGGCAGTTTCCAAAGGGCTGACCTGCGGATCATCGCGCGGATCGGCGCTTATTGGGTCGATGCGCTGCCGTCCGTTTGGCGCGAAGTTCATGACTTCGGAACGCTACACGCACTGCCGGCTGGCGACGAGCAGACCAAGAGTTTCGCGCAAAATGTGAAGCTGGTCGTCCAAAATTATCATGTCACAGGGCTGGGCCCGCAAACGCTTTCGGTAGGCTGGGCCTACCCCTTGGAAATGCTGCGCCAGATACCGTTGTTGGCCGAGCACGCGCCTGCTGGACCATCGCCTGTGCCCGACACAGTCTGGCAGGCACAGTTGAAAACGGCGATGATGGGGGTCAGCCTTCCGGTGCGAACGATCTTTGCGCGTCCTGAAGTCGCGCTTTCGCGTCTCCTCGTCCTGAAACCTGGCGACATCATCCCTGTCTGCCTGCCTGCCACTGTTCCCATCACTGTTGCCGGCCGCGTGTTTGCCGAAGGCACGGTTGGAGAATCGAGCGGGCGCACCGCCATCCGCATTTCTCGAATAGCAGAAGGAGTAAGCCTCCATGACTGAGGCATTCAGCCCCGAAATCGATACCAGCATGACGGCTATGGTTCGGCCCGATGCCAATCTTGACATCTTGTCAGGCGTTTGCCTGCGCGTTTCTGTCGAGGTTGGATCGACTTCGATGCGACTATCGGCACTTCTCGATGTGACCGAAGGCAGCATCATCGAACTCGACCGGCAGGCCAATGACCTGCTCGATATCTTCGCGAACGGATCACTCATCGCACGTGGTGAGATTGTTTCCATCGACAGCCGCTATGGAATCCGCATTGCCGAAGTTGTGACGCCTGAGGGCCGGCCGCCTGCAATCGAACGGCGGTTGTGATGGGCGCGTATCTTCTGAAGCTGATGATCGTTCTGCCGATTGTCTGTGGTCTCGCGTGGGGATCGCTGATGCTGTGGAAGCGGCTGCAGGGCGGGATGCCGTCACTGGGGCAGGCACAGCGCGCTGTCCGCGTCCTTGATGTGACGTCGATGGGAGCAAGCAGCAAACTCGTTGTCGTTGCGTTTGGCGGTCGGCAATTGCTGATTTCGGCGACGCGCGGTCAGATTGTTCTGCTGGCTGAAGCCGCGCGAGATGAAGACGATGCGTAAGCTGTGGCTTGCAGGCGCAATAGCGTCGATGTGTTGCGAGCCAGCGTTCGCGCAAACGGGCGCTGGCGTGTCGCGTGCCATCGAGGCGATGTCGGGCAACGGCCAATCCTTGTCACTGTCATTGCAAATCCTTGTTTTGATGGGGTTGCTCACAATCCTGCCTTCGCTCGTGCTGATGATGACGAGTTTTACGCGGATCATCATCGTGCTGTCGTTGTTGCGGCAAGCGCTGGGCTTGCAGCAGACCCCGCCCAATCAGGTGCTGGTGGGATTGAGCCTGTTTCTGACCTTGTTCGTGATGCAGCCTGCAATCTCGCAAATCGATAAAACCGCGATCGAGCCATATGGCCGTCAGGAAATCACGATGGATCAGGCGATCGGGCGATCAGGCGATGCGTTGCACGGCTTCATGATGGCCCAGACGCGCACGACCGATCTCAAACTGTTTGCAGACATTGCCAAGGCCCCGGCCTTTGCATCGGAAGCCAGCGTGCCCTTTGCGATCCTGCTGCCAGCATTCATTACCAGTGAGCTCAAGACTGCATTCCAGATCGGGTTTCTCATTTTCCTGCCCTTTCTCGTCATCGATCTGATCGTGGCATCGGCATTGATGTCGCTTGGCATGATGATGCTGTCTCCGACGATCATTTCGATGCCTTTCAAGCTGTTGCTGTTCGTGCTCGTCGATGGCTGGGCGCTGACGATGGGATCGCTTGCCAGCTCATTTGCGAGCGGGTGATATGAACGGCAGCTATTTCATCGGGGTGGCGCAACAGGCGCTGTGGATATTGGCGCTTGGATCGGCACCGATCCTTGTTCCCGCGCTCGTGGCAGGCGTCGTTCTCGGCATGATCCAGGCCGCGACATCGATCAACGAAGCGACTTTGAGTTTTGTGCCCAAGCTGATCGTGGTTGGGCTGTGTCTTGCATTGTTTGGCGGCAGCATCCTGATGCTCGTCGCCGATTTTACGCGTGAGATCTTTGCCCGGATCCCGGACCTGGTGCGGTGACGGCTTTTGCATTTTCCAATCTCGAAAGCCAGTTGCTGGTGCTGCTGCTCGCGTCGATCCGCCCAGGCGCGGCGCTCATCGCGGCACCCGTTTTTGGCGCATCCCAAGTCCCGCTCCAGCTCAGGCTTGTGGTGGCACTCGCTATCGGCGTCCCGGCATCGGGCATTTCGCAAATGACGCTGCCTGTTGGCGGCATGGTGTCATTGGCAGGGGTCATGCTCGTTGCGTCCGAGGCCTTGATCGGGCTCTCCATCGGCTTTGTCATCCAGATCGCGATGGCAGCAGCGGCCGTTGCCGGGGAAACGATCAGCAACACGATGGGCCTCGGTTTTGCCGCGATGACCGATCCGCAGAGCGGGCAGGCGACGCCCGCCGTCGGCCAGTTCCTGTCAATCCTGGCGGCACTGATCTTCCTTGCCGCAGACGGGCATCTGACCGTCATCGGCGTGGTGCTCGATACCTATCGCGTGCTCCCGCCCGGTGATGCGTGGCTCGGGCCATCGGCGCTTTATGCACTGGTCGAATTCGGTGGTCTGGCCTTTTCGGCCGGGCTTGTGATCGCACTGCCCGTGGCGACTGCGACCGTGATCGTTCAAATCATCATGGGCGTGGTTTCGCGGTCAGCGCCAACGCTCAACCTGTTCGCAGTGTCGCTGCCGGCGAGCCTCATTGCCGGGATCGTGCTGATGGCGATTTCAACACCTGTCATGGCCGAAGCCATTGCCTTGGCTCTGTCGGACGCGTTGCAGTTCGCGCGCACCTTGGCTCGCAGCTAATCCATGTCAGAAGCGCCGGGATCCGACCAGAAAACCGAAGAAGCGACGCCGAAACGGCGTGCCGATGCGTCGCGTGACGGCAACATTCTGCAGTCACGCGAACTGTCAACTGCGCTGGTGATGGCAGCAGGGGCAGTCTGGCTGATCATCGCAGGCGGCACGCTTTATCAAGGCTGTCTCGATCTTTTGCGCGATGCGCTCAGTTTGAATGCTGCCGAGCTACGCACATTCGATCCCGCCGCATCAGGCTTGGCATTGGGGAGGCACATTGCGGGGCCGATATCGACGTTTCTGGCGGTATCCTTGTTGGCCGCAGTTGCAGGACCGGTCTTTCTCGGTTCAGCAGGATTTCGCGGGAAGGCGATGGCGTTCAAGGCCAGCCGGATCGATCCCATGGCTGGCTTCAAACGAATGTTCGGAGCACATGGTCTTGTCGAACTTGGCAAAGCAATAGCCAAAACGGCTGTGCTGGGTGGGTTAGGCTGGTGGCTGATCGCGTCGAGCCTTCCCGGCATCATGGGGTTAGGCCGTGGCGGTGCCGCTGCGGCGGCGCGAGACATTGGCGGTGTGTTCGCAACCACACTCGGCTGGATGGTATTCGGCCTGTTTGCAATCGCCGCGATCGACGTTCCGGCGCAGATGTTTCAGCGCAACAAGAAACTGCGGATGACCAAACAGGAAATCCGCGAGGAACACCGCGAATCCGATGGCGCGCCCGAACTCAAGCAGGCGCAGCGCCAGCGCCAGATGGCGCTGCTGTCCGGATCGGCACGAACCGCAATCGGGGAAGCGACGATGGTTTTGACCAACCCGACGCATTTTGCCGTCGCGCTCCGCTATGTGCCCGGCAAGGATGCAGCACCGGTGGTCGTCGCGCGTGGGCAGGGTGGAATGGCGCTGGCGATCAAGGCGCTATCGGCAGAAAATGCGGTTCCCGTTCTCGAATACCCCCAGTTGGCGAGGGCCATTTATTTCACATCGCGAACAGGCAGGGCCGTTTCCGAAGACCTTTATGTCGCCGTGGCAACAATCCTCGCGTTTGTCTTCAACCTCGACCGTGCGCTGGATGACGGGGTGGCTCGCCCTCCCGTCACGGTGCCGCCGTCATTCTGTTTCGATGAACATGGCAAAGCCGCTCCGCGTTAAACAGAGCAGCCGTCGCGCCGTAAAAGCTGATGAAGGACAGTGACCATGCAGACCAATATTGCCAGCAGCCTTGGTGCTGGATCGGGGATCGATACGACAGCGCTGGTGCGCGATCTTGCAGCAGCATCGCGTGACGTGAAGGTCAGGCGCTTCGATCAGCTTGCCGAAAGCAACCGCGCCCGGATTTCTGCGGTTGCGCAAGTGCGATCCGATCTCAACGGCTTCGTTACGTCGCTGGGTGCCTTGATTGAAGGCGGCACTTTGCGCAGTCAGGTCAGCGTCTCGGATGATCGCGCGATGGCAGTCGCCACCCGCCCGGGAGTCAGGATCGGAAATGCCAGCGCCGAAATCGAAATCACCCAGCTGGCACGCGGCCAGACGGTCTATTCAGGCATCATCGCCGATCCCGCCGGGCCTGTGGGGCAGGGCAGCATGACGCTGACGGTCGGTGCCACCAATTATGCCATCGCGATAGGCGCAGCGAATGACAGTCTTCAGGGCCTTGCCGATGCGGTCAACACGAGCGGAAGCGGGATCAGTGCGTCGATTGTGTCCGAAGCAAGCGGCGCACGGCTGGTGCTCAAAGGCGCATCGGGTTCAGCATCGGCATTCACCCTGTCTACAGACGCAGGCGCCGACCCTGCGCTGAACCGCTTTGCCACAGGTGCTGGCGGGCAGATGGTATCGGGCCAGTCGGCGCAGGACGCACTATTCCGCATAGATGGCGTTGCCTATGCGCGCGCGTCGAACACCGTTGCCGATACACTGCCGGGGCTGACGCTGACGCTGAAAAAGGCCGAAGCTGGAACGTTACAGACGCTCACAGCGTCAACGCCAGTTGAAGCACTCAAGCAAACACTTGCCGATTTCGTTGGCGTCTTCAACACGTTGAAAGCCGATCTTTCTGCCGCACGGGCAACTTCGGGAGATAGTGCGCTGCGGACATTCGAACGTGATCTTGTCGCGATTGTTTCAACATCACTGACAAGCAACGCATTGAGCAAGCTGACCGATATTGGCATCAAGACCACGCGCGAGGGCGGCCTTGCGATCGATGCTGCCAGATTCGACCAGGTGCTTCGTGACACGCCTGAATCTATCGAGGCCATCTTCAACCCCAGCCGCAACGCGACGCAAACCGAAACGACCGATCCCGGCATTTTGACGGTCTTGCGCCGGATCGAACAGGCAGCAACTGCCGATGCGGGGCCATTGGGTGCGGTGAAGAAACGGCTCGACGCGGCAGCGGCATCGATTGCTTCGGACCGCGCACGGATGGAAGTGCGCGAAGATGCCTATCGGGCACGGCTCGAACGACAATTCGGGAATATGGACGCGAGAATTGCGGCGTTCCGGGCGACGCAATCCTATCTTGAACAGCAGATCAAGCTGTGGTCTTCGGATCGATAGCGCGTGCAGTACGGACGACCCAGCCCAGGCGATGCGAGCCGTCGCTACCAGTCTTTGGCGCTTTCAAGTCGCCTGGAGGCGGCGTCGCCACATCAGTTGGTCGCCATTCTTTATGACGAACTGGCCACAGCGCTCGACGTGCTGGTGGCAGTGGCAGGAAAAGGTGGACGTTTGGTACACGATCCCCATGCGGATCGCGCGCGCATGATCCTGTTGGCGCTGGCAACAGGGCTCGATCAGGACCGGGGCGGTCCGCTCGCCAAGACATTGGCAACAGTCTATCGCGCGATGACGGGAACGCTCGACACGGCGGTAACGGGATCCAAGCGAGACGCGCTGATCGAATTGCGGGCAGGGGTCGCAACGCTCGCCGAATCCTGGCAAAAAATCGCAGCCTGACAGAGGCTTATGCGCTGACCTTCTCAGGCATGAGAAACCCGACCAGCCGCCCAAGCATTTCGGGCAAATCCTTCCGCGCGACGATCATGTCGAGCATCCCGTGTTCGAGCAAATACTCGGACGTCTGGAAATCTTCGGGCAATTTTTCGCGGATCGTGCTTTCGATCACGCGCCTCCCGGTGAAGGCCAGAGTTGCGCCGGGTTCGGCAATATGGATGTCTCCAAGCGTGGCGTAGCTCGCCATCACGCCGCCCGAAGTTGGATCGGTCATGACGACGATGTAGGGCAGGCCCGCCTCCTTGAGCATCTGCACCCCGACCGTCATCTTGGGCATCTGCATCAATGACAGAATGCCCTCCTGCATCCTCGCGCCGCCCGATGCTGTGAATATGATATACGGAGCCTTGTCGGCAATCGCTGCTCGCACGCCTGCGATAAATGCCTCGCCGACGGCAACGCCCATCGATCCGCCCATGAAGCCGAAATTCTGGACGCCGACAATTGCCAGCTGACCTGCAATGCTGCCTTTGGCGTTGAGCAGCGCGTCATAATCGCCGGTATCGGCACGTGCAGCCTTGATCCTGTCAGCATATTTCTTCGAATCGCGGAATTTGAGCGGGTCTTCGGGCGCTTTGGGGGTTGGCAGCTGCTTCCAGCCTGCATCGAAAATATGCGTGAAGCGTTCGGTAGGGCCGATCCGGCCGTGATGTTCACAGATCGGGCACACGCTCAAGTTTTCGCGGTATTCCTTGACGAACACCATCTGCGAACAGCCGGGGCATTTGTGCCACAGATTGTCGGGCGTTTCGTTCTTGGCCGCAAAGGGGAGCGCGTTGCGGACGCGGGTAAGCCAGTTCATTCGCGAGCCTTCATCATTGCCGCCTTCAACGATGCCACATAGTCGCGGACGGGGCCAGCGGCGTTGTCGCCATGCTGGCCGATCAGTTCGACGATGGCTGAACCCACCACGACGCCATCGGCGTGTGCGCCGATGGCGGCGGCCTGTTCGGGCGTGCGAACACCGAACCCGACGGCGACGGGCAGGGGAGTGGCGGCCTTGATCCGCGCAACGGCGGCGGCGATGTCGGCAGTCGCAGCCTGTTGCAGACCGGTAATGCCCGCCACCGAAACGTAATACACGAAACCGCTCGATCCTTCGAGGATGGTTGGCAATCGCGCGGCATCACTGGTCGGGGTGGCCAGCCGGATCAGATCGACGCCCGCAGCGCGCAACGCGGGGCCAAGTTCGCCATCCTCTTCGGGCGGGAGATCGACGCAGATCACGCCATCGACGCCAGCCGCTTTGCATCGACAAGCAAACCAGTCGGCACCCCGGATCGTCATTGGATTGGCATAGCCCATCAGGACGAGGGGGACGTTGGGATGCCGCGCGCGGAAGCCTGTGGCGATGGCGAAAATGTCGGCGGTCGTCGTGCCAGCGCCAAGGCTGCGCAGATTGGCAAGCTGGATCGCCGGCCCATCGGCCATCGGGTCGGTGAACGGCATGCCGAGTTCGATGACGTCCGCTCCACCCGCGACGAGGGCGTCGAGGATTGCATCGGTTGGCCCATCGCCCGCCGTCACGAAGGTGACGAGTGCGGGGCAAGCGTCGGTAAAGGCGGATGAGAGACGGGTCACTGAAACCAGCCCCACCGTAGTGAAATCGCAAAGGTCACCAAAAACAAAACACAGAATTTAAGTGCTTCGTAGCTCGGGTCGAATGGCTTTTCCAGAATCATACCGAAGGGTATCATGAGCGCGGTATACATGATCGAAAAACGCGCTGCAGCATGAAGCGAACGCATGAGGCGTTCCCTCACAACCCAACTCCCATAGCTTCGGTGGCGGTGACAATATTCTTGTCGCCCCGCCCGCAGACGTTGGGGAGGATAATCTGATTGGGGGGCAATGTCGGGGCTGCGCAAATCACAGCAGCAGTGTTTCTGCAAAGTTGGATTGAAGACAAGTCACTTAGTTCGAAAGCAAAGCAGCAGCCAGCGTCCCGAGAACGGTGCAAGCGAGCGTCAGCATCCCGGCGTTGATCACGCTCATACGAATCGTCTGCTTGTCGAGTGCTGCCAGCAACTCATCCTTGGTGACGAGATGCTCGGTCCCGTCGTTAATTTCGGACGCAATGGCCTCAGCTTGCTTGCGCGAGATGCCAGATGCTTCGAGCCGCTGAGTGGCAGTGAGTGGGTTGTACATGTTCATCGTCCTGCACCCATCATATGCTCACCCCCAGCGCTTCGGCAACGGTGAAAATATCCTTGTCCCCGCGCCCGCAGAGATTGGCGAGGATGATCTTGTCGGCGGCCATCTTGGGCGCCTCGCGCATGACGGCGGCGATGGCGTGTGCGGGTTCCAAAGCGGGGATGATACCTTCGGTGCGGCACAGCGCCTTGAAGCCTTCCAGCGCCTCCAAATCGGTCACGCTGTCATACCGCACCCGGCCAATCTCCTTGAGCCAGCTATGCTCTGGCCCGATGCCGGGATAATCGAGGCCCGCGCTGATCGAATGCGCCTCGTCGATCTGGCCGTCTTCGTCCTGAAGAAGGAAGGTTTTGTTACCGTGGAGGATGCCGGTGCGTCCGCCCGCAAGCGACGCGGCGTGTTGCTTGTCCAAGCCATGCCCCGCTGCCTCAATCCCGAGCATCTCGACATCGTCGTCGAGAAACGGATGGAAAAGCCCGATTGCGTTCGATCCTCCACCGATTGCCGCACACAGCATGTCGGGGAGCCGCCCAACCCGCGACAGCATCTGCGCGCGCGCTTCCTTGCCGATCACACTCTGGAAATCGCGCACCAACTCAGGATAGGGGTGCGGGCCAGCAGCGGTGCCGATGATGTAGAACGTGTCATGGACGTTCGCGACCCAATCACGCAGCGCCTCGTTCATCGCGTCTTTCAGCGTCCGCGATCCGCTTTCGACCGCGCGCACTTCGGCTCCCAAGAGCTTCATCCGGAAGACGTTGGGCGATTGCCGCTCAACATCGCGTGCGCCCATGTAAATGATGCACGGCAAGCCGAAGCGCGCCGCAACGGTTGCGGTGGCAACGCCGTGCTGCCCCGCACCGGTTTCGGCGATGATCCGCGTCTTGCCCATCCGGATTGCGAGCAGGATTTGCCCGATGCAATTGTTGATCTTGTGCGCGCCAGTGTGGTTGAGTTCGTCGCGCTTGAACCAGACTTGCGCGCCGTTTCCGGGCTGCGCCGCTTTGGCAAGCTCAGCGGTCAGGCGTTCGGCAAAATAGAGCGGTGATGGGCGCCCGACATAATGCTCCATCAGATCGTCAAACTCGGCCTGAAACACGTTGTCATTCTTCGCTTTTTTATACTCTGCTTCCAATGATAGTACGAGTGGCATCAGCGTTTCAGCCACATAACGTCCGCCGAACTGGCCGAAATGGCCGCGGTCGTCAGGTTGATTGCGGAGCGAGTTCGCGCCGCGCGGGAGGGTGTCAGTCTGGGTCATGATAGCCGCGCCGCTTGAAGGAATGCCGCAATCTTGTCCACATCCTTGATGCCCGGCGATGTTTCAACGCCGGACGACACATCGACCAGTGGTGCGCCGGTTACGCGGATGGCTTCTGGCACATTGTCAGGCGTCAGACCGCCCGCCAAAGCCCATGGCAAAGGATGATCGAACCCGGCGAGCACCGACCAGTCGAACCGAACCCCCATACCCCCGGGAAGTGCCGCGCCATCTGGCGTCATGGCGTCATAGAGCAACCGGTGTGCCGCACCCCGATACGCCGCTGCTGCATCAAGGTCGGCGCGCGACCGAACCGCGATCGTCGCCCAAACTTCAAGCCCGGTATGTGCCGCAATCGCCGCCACGCGATTGGCGGGCGTCTTGTGAAGCTGAACTGCATCGAACAGCCCCGCCGCAATTGCCTGATCGAGCAGCGCATTGCACGGTTCGACAAACACCCCGACCCTGGCAACATGCGAAGGCACCCGCGCTGCCAGTTCGGCAGCCTTGTCGAAATCGACATTCCTCGGAGACGGCGGAAAGAACATCAGCCCGACATGGCTCGCACCCGCCTTGATTGCGGCATCGATCGTGGCGGTCGTCGAGAGACCGCAGATTTTGACCTTGATGGACATGGATCAAAGCGTCGCTTCAATCGCCCGCGCGGCAACGTCAGGATCGACGGCCTGCGTAATCGGACGCCCGACCACCAGCAGCGATGCCCCTGCATCGAGCGCTGCGCGTGGCGTCACCACGCGCTTTTGATCACTCGCCTGGCCATTCGACGGCCGAACGCCTGGCACCACCAGAAACCCGCGCGGCCAGAATTTGTGAACGGCGCGGACTTCTTCGCCCGAACATACGATCCCGTCGAGCCCCGCTTCGCGCGACAATGCTGCGAGCCGCATCACCTGTTCGTGCGGGTCACCTGCATAACCGATTGCCGCAAGGTCATCGGCGTCAAGGCTGGTCAGTACAGTGACGCCGACGACCTTTGTGCCTTCGGGTGCTGCGGCCTTGGCATCTTCCATCATCGCGCGACCGCCTGCCGCATGGATCGTCAGCACTGCCGGTTCGAGCGGGGCCAGTGCCTGCACCGCCTTTGCGACCGTGTTCGGAATATCATGCAGCTTGAGATCGAGAAAAATGGGCAGGCCAATCTTGGCCATTTCACGAACACCGGCGCGGCCATTGGCGGAAAAGAACTCAAGCCCGAGTTTGATCCCGCCAACGTGCGCCTTGACGCGGATCGCCATCGTCTTCGCCTTTTCGAGATCGGGCGTATCGAGCGCGACGTAAAGCGGCGATGTCATGATACCCCCGGCGGAACGGCCATCGGGGCAGCAGCCGGCGGCATCATCGCTGGCGGTTCGGGTGCTGGCGCAGGCCGCACATCGGCAAGCGCGCGCTCCATCGTCCCGATCTTGCGGTTCAATGACCAGCGCGTGGCACGGTGGAGCAACAGCGCCGGGATCAATCCTGTCAGGAATGCGCCGATCAGCAACACCGGCAGCTTGGTATCGAGCTTTAGGTCATTCCACAGATTGATCGTGACAGGTTCCCAGTTCGAAAACGTAAACAGCGCGATGAGCACTGCTATCAGCACCCAGAATAATGTTTTCAGAAACTGCATGTTCGCTCTCGCCCGATGTTTTTGTTTGTCGTTAGCCGCAGCCTAGGCGCGACTTGCCGAGTCGGCAATCTGCGCGCGCACTTCGCCGATCTGGGTGCGTGCCAGCGGGAGTTTGGGTGTTTCTTCATCAAGGATTGCCGCGATGAGCGCGCGCTTGAGCACGAGCGCATCGGTCAGCGCGCCGGGCAGCGTTGAAAGCACGATATCGAACAGCCGGTCCGCGCCGTGCAACCGTCCCCAAAGATAGTCATTTTCGCGATACGACCGACTGAAAAAAGCGCCGAAGCTGTTGAACTCAATGCCTTTCAGCGTTTCTGCAACACCGCCCTGCACGAGCGTGACATCCTCGGGTGAAATGCGATCCACCTTGATCGGATCGAATTCATCGAGCCCTTCGCCTTGCAACATCGGCAATGTCGCCAGATCGAAGAAGGGAAAGCCGAGATACGCAAACATCAGGGTGCGCCTGTGTTCTTTGGGGCACAACGAAAACGCCTGCGCCAGTTCGGTGTCGGCCTGCCGGTCAAGCGCCGTGAGCGATCGGGCGTCGGCCACGCTGTTGAGAAATACAACTGCGACAGTCGGATCGCAGCCTGTGTAGAAATCGGTCGTATCGCGATCGAGGTATCGTGCCAGAAGCTGGAACAGGATCGATCGCACGGGTTCGATCGCGGCGGAGTCTGCGATCTGGTTCTGCAAACGTGACAAAGTGCGCAGCACAAACCGCATCCGGCGTATCCGGAACCCCAGATCGACGCTGCGGAAAAAGGCGATGGTCTGTTCGCTCGCACCCTTTCCGACCCCAGCGGACACTTTGTCTGCCCCGCGCAGGCGGACCTCGCCCCAAATCGCCTGCCGGAATTCGTCGTAAGCCGCACCGCGGAGTTCAGGATTGAGCCGCTGCGCGATTTGCGCGACATCTTCCACGACGGCCGCCAGCTTGGCATGAGCGTAAGCAGCAAAACTATACCCGGCGTCGCGCGCTGCCCGATCCTGTGCCTTGCGTCGCCATGTCTGAAGCCGCGCTGGCGTCGGGCTATCGAGAAAAAACGTCAGTCCGAACATCGCTTCGATCGCCGCATCGACATCGGGACGAAGCGCTTCGACGATATGTTGCAGACGCCGGATTCGCGCAGAGCGTTGCTCGAGGGCATCGAGACTGTCCCGGATTGGCTGTTCGCGGGGAATATCGGACATTGCGCCGAATATCGTCGCGAAGAAACCGGGCAGCGCCATTTCGCCTGTTCGCGTCAGCCGCACCGACTTCATGCCGGGCTTCGGGTCGATATAGACAAATCGCCGATCCACCTCGCGCCGTGCCGGTCGGTTGCGCAAGGCTTCGATTGCCGGGCGGAAAGGGGCATTTGCCAGCACCGAGCCGTCGATCAATACGGTCAGCTCGGCGTCGGCTCCGCGTTCGGGCAATATGCGCGCCAGGAAGCCGTCACGGCTTGTCCATGCGCGATTGCGGCTGCTCAACACGCCATCGAGCTCAGCGACATGAAATGGTGGAAACGCTCCGGGAAAACTCGCCGTGGCGCGTGCCGCAAACACAAGTTCGGCACTTTCGCCAATGGGCACATTGCCCTTCTGGCTGAATGACACTGTGATGCGGTGTTCGGTTTCCGAAATCTCTGCGGGACTGTTCAGCCGGAGCCGTTGAAGATGTCCTGCAAAATCGGTGACTGTCACGAACAGGTCGAGCGGCTGATCGGCTGGCAACAGCCGAGGGCCGCGCGGCAATGCCGCCATCGCATCGAACGCATCGAGCAGCATTGCCGTAAACCCGGCACCCCCGAAGGGAGGCGCCAGCCAGCGGGCGCGCACCAGCCGCGACAGTTTGCCGCGCACTTCGTCGCGCGCTTCGGGCGACACCGTTCGCCGGAGGGTGCCCCCACGTCGCCCGCTCAGCCACCAGACGATCGGCATCGCCCAGAATTTGGTGAAACGCGAAAACGGCCTGGCATCGGGATCGAGCAGCCGGTCGACATCAGCATTGTCGAGCCACAGGTCGGTCAGCGGCTCGAGGCTTTGTCCTGAGGCGATGGCTTGGGCGAGGAAGACCCCGTTGATGCCGCCAGCGCTTGCGCCCGCTATGATGTCGGGCAGAACGCGCAGCTGAATATCATACTGCCCGGCAACCGATGCGAATACGC
>JANOQL010000323.1:0-2524 GCA_031414835.1 Sphingomonadales bacterium
TTTTCCACGCTGAAAACGCAATGGCTGCTGCCAAAAGGCCGTTCGGCGCAAGCGGAACTGGAAAGCGTGTCTGAAAGCTGGCAAGGCGTGTTTCACGTGAAACACAGCATAACCGACCCTGAAGCTGCGATCATCGATGCATCCGGGGTTTCGCCGAGGGCCAGATGATCAGGATTACCATTGCCAATCAAAAGGGCGGGGTTGGCAAGACCACAACCGCGATCAATTTATCGACGGCATTGGCGGCAATCGGCTGGAACGTGTTGCTCATCGACCTCGATCCGCAAGGCAATGCCTCGACAGGTCTCGGGATCGGTCATGCAGCGCGGACCATATCGAGCTACGATGTGCTGATGGCGCAGGCGACGATTACCGAAGCCGCTATTCCGACGACGATTCCGGGGCTTCATATCGTGCCTGCCACCCAGGATCTGTCGGGTGCTGAGATCGAACTGGTCGAAGTTGAGCGGCGAAGCCACAGGCTGGCGATGGCGCTCGATGCCGTGCAACAAGACCGCTGGGATGCCGTGCTGATCGATTGCCCGCCATCGCTCGGGATGTTGACAATAAACGCACTCGTGGCGGCGCAGTCTTTGCTCGTGCCGCTCCAATGCGAATTCTTCGCGCTCGAAGGGTTGAGCCAGCTGCTCCAGACGTTCGAACGCATCCGGGGCAAGTTCAACCCCAATTTGTCGATCCTGGGGGTTGCTCTTACAATGTATGACAGGCGCAACCGGCTGACTGAGCAAGTGGCCGAAGATGTGCGCAGCTGCCTCGGGTCTGCGGTGTTCGAAACCGTGATCCCGCGCAATGTGCGGCTTTCCGAAGCGCCGAGCTACGGCCTTCCGGCGCTCATTTACGATCATCGCTGCTCGGGTTCGACTGCGTATATGCAACTCGCGCGCGAAGTGGTGACGCGGCTTCCAAGATTGAAAGTGGCAGCATGACCGATCAAACAACGCCGCTTGTTGTTAAAAAACGCACAGGGCTTGGGCGCGGGCTGTCTGCGCTGCTGGGCGATATGCCGCTCGATGCGCATGTCAGCGTGTCGGGGGCAGATGCGCTGCCGCAAGGGGTGCGGCTCGTCGATACAGCCGGGCTGCGGCCGATGCCCGATCAGCCGCGCAAAACATTCGATGACACAGCTCTCGACGAACTTGCCGATTCGATTCGCGAACGTGGCATCCTTCAGCCGATTGTCGTGCGCCCCGCCAAAACCGATGGCTGGTGGGAAATCGTGGCGGGCGAACGCCGCTGGCGCGCGGCGCAGCGGGCGGGATTGCACCAGGTGCCAGTTATCATCGGCGATTTCGATGACAAGACCGCGCTTGAGCTTGCGATCATCGAGAATATCCAGCGTGAACAACTCAATGCCTATGAAGAGGGTGTAGCCTACCAAAAGCTGATCGCGGCGTATGATTATTCGCAGGATCAAGTCGCCAAGACGGTGGGCAAATCGCGGAGCCACGTCGCCAACCTCATCCGGCTTTCGAATTTGCCGCTGCGGGTTCATGGCTGGTTGACGTCGGGTGATCTGACAATGGGTCACGCGCGCGCGCTGCTCGTCAGCGACGATCCTGAAGGGCTGGGCCGCCAGGTGATTGCGCGCAAATTGTCGGTGCGTCAGACAGAGGCGCTGGTCAAACAGGGGGCCGCGCGGAAACGTCCACGTGTTTCACGTGAAACAGATCCCGATATTGCCTTGCTCGAACGCCAGCTTGCCGATCTGACGGGCCTGAAAACCGAAATTCGCCACAGCCACAAGAATGGCAGCATCACGCTCCATTACGCCACGCTGGAGCAGCTCGATATGATTTGCCAGCGGCTGTCAGGCGAACGGATTTAGGCCAGTGGCCCCGCATCACGCCTAAGCCGAGCGGGGTCCAGACAGTGAATAGTCTCTCGACTTCGCTCGAGATGAGCGAGACTATTCGAGAACATAACTTGAACAAATCTACAGCTTTGGCCCCACAACCGCCGCGTTCGGCTTGGCGGATTTGGTGTCGTCGATAATCTTAAGGATTGCCACCGCCCGGGGATCGCGTGCGGCATAGTCGCGTGGCGAAAGCCCGGCGAGCGAATCGGTTTTGGCAGGGTTTGCCCCGCTTTGCATCAGGAAGCGCACCATCGCGGCATCGCGACGCTGCACGGCGCGGTGGAGCGGGGTTTCACCACCGGAATTGCCGAGATTGACGTTGGCCTTGAACTTGATCAGCGCCTGCGCACCTTCGACAAACCCGATCTGTGCGGCGGCCATCAACGGCGATTCCCCTGCCTTGTCCCGCGGATCGGGCTTTGCGCCGCGCGATAGCAGGAAGTTCATCCATGTGAGATCGCGTCCGCGCGTCACGATATGGAGCGCGGTTTCACCTGTGGCCTGATCGCGCGTGTCGATAATCACCGAACCCGGCTTGCCAAGGATCTCGGTTGCCTTGGCACCGTCACGATCGCGCGCCGCTTTGAGGAAATAATAGCTTTCCGAAAATTGTGCGGCAGCAAGTGTCGGTGCGGTGGCGATAACCGC
>JANOQL010000324.1:0-2932 GCA_031414835.1 Sphingomonadales bacterium
GCGCGTCGAAGCATGGACATCGCGCGCGACGATCTTGGCGACCGGTGGGGCTGGGCGCACTTATCTCTATTCAACCGCCCCGCGCGGCGCGACAGGCGACGGCATCGCGATGGCGTGGCGCGCGGGGTGCCGCGTGTCGAACATGGAATTCATGCAGTTTCACCCGACCTGCCTTTACAACCTGACGGTCAAGAATTTCCTGATTACCGAGGCCGTGCGCGGCGAAGGCGGGCTGCTGATCAATCCCAAGACCGGGCATCGCTACATGCCCGATTATGACGCGCGCGCCGAACTCGCCCCGCGCGATGTGGTGGCGCGCGCCAACGATGCCGAAATCAAGCGCGACGGGCTCGATTATGTCCATCTCGATATTAGCCACAAGCCCGCCGATTTCGTGCGTGGCCATTTCCCGACGATTTACGAAAAGCTGCTGACGCTGGGCATCGATATCACCAAGCAACCTATCCCGGTCGTGCCCGCACAGCATTACACTTGCGGCGGGGTGCTGATCGATTTGCATGGTCGCACCGATGCCAAGGGGCTTTATGCCGCAGGCGAGGTGACGCAATCGGGGCTGCATGGTGCCAACCGGCTGGCGTCCAACTCGCTGCTCGAATGCTTCGTCTTCGGCGATGCGGCGGCGCGTGACATTGAGGCGCAGTGGGACAGTTTTCCCGAACCGCCCGCGATCATGCCGTGGGACGAAAGCCGCGTGACCGATTCCGATGAAGAGGTGGTGATCGCGCAATGCTGGCGCGAAATCCGGCATTTCATGTGGAACTTCGTCGGCATCGTCCGCAGCACCAAACGGCTCGAACGCGCCAAGCACCGGATCGACCTGCTCCGCCGCGAGGTCGAGGAATATTACAGCGCATTCCGCGTGACGCCCGATCTGATCGAGCTCCGCAATCTGGTCGAGGTTGCCGATCTGATCATCCGCTCGGCACTGCGGCGGAAGGAGAGCCGAGGCTTACACTATACGCTCGATTATCCGGAGACCGATGCCATCGCGGTTGATACGGTGCTGGTGCCTTAGCGGATCACCCGCACCTCGACCCCAACGCTATCGGCGACTTCGGCCCAGGCACGGTCGGTCGTGATCGCAGGCAAGCCGAGTTTCTTCGCCAGATGAAGGCATGATCGGTCACCAAGCGACAATCCTGCAGATCGGGTCAGCGGGCGCATCAGGCCAATGTCGATGGCATCATCTTCATCCATGAAATGGGTTTCAAAGTGGAAATCGAGAAAGTTCTCGACGATGATTGCGCGATCGCTTCCCTTGTCAGCAAGTTTGGTGGCAATTTCTGCGATCGTGTTGGCGGCGCAGGCAGCACCCACCAGATAGGGCTCACACGCCTGGTGACCCGGCTCTGCGTTGATCCATGCCATCACGACAGAAGTGTCGATCACCCATTCAGCCATGCATGCGCTGCCTGCGCGCAGCTTCCTCTGCCTCTTCGGCATCTTCTCGCGCAGCTTCGGCGCGGCGTTCGGCGATCAGTTCATCGGCCCAGCTGACGCCGGGTTGCATATAGGGCCTCATTCGCTCCCTGATCCTCGCCAGCCGCTGTTCGACACCAACAATCTCGATCCGGTCTTCATACTCCTCGATCGTGATCTTGCCCGCACCGATCATGCCGAGCTTGCGGCGGATATCAGCAGGCAGGTTCATCCGGCCATTCTCGCCAACTGGGATCGAGCGTTTGCGGATCGGCATTTCCATGTTCATGGAGACTTCGCTTTTCAGGTAGAAGTTGATGAAGAGGTAGAATATGTCCGATGCGATGAATGGTCAACTCTCTCCCCTGCCTCACACCGAACCGCCTCGCGATTGCCCGTTGTGCCCAAGGCTGGTCGAGTTTCGTCATGCCTGCCGCTTCGAATATCCTGAGTGGTGGAACGCGCCGGTGCCTGCGTTTGGCGATCCGGACGCGTGGTTGGGCATTATCGGGCTGGCCCCGGGCAAGCACGGCGCGAACCGGACGGGGCGGCCCTTTACCGGCGATTTTGCAGGCGACCTGCTGTTCGCGACGCTCGCCAAAGCAGGGCTGACGACAGGCGCGTATCAGGCGCGGCCCGACGATGGTTTCGCGCTCAAGGGCGCCATCATCATCAACGCGGTCAAATGCCTGCCGCCCGAAAACAAGCCGACGCCGCAGGAAATCGCCACCTGCCGCCAGTTCCTCGCAGCGCAGGTGGCGGAATTGCCCAGCGTTCGCGTGTTCGTGGCGCTCGGCCAGATCGCGCACAATTCGGCGCTCAAGCTGTTCGGCATTTCGCCGAGCAAAGCCAAATTCGGCCACCTCGCCGAACACCGCCTCTCCGATGGCCGCGTGCTGATCGACAGCTATCATTGCAGCCGATACAACCAGAACACCGGTCGGCTGACGCGTGAGATGTTCGAGGAGGTGTTTGCGCGGGCGGTGGTGATTGCGCGTTAACGAAGTTCTTCGCCGTAGATCAAGATACCGTGATCCTGAACTGCTGGCCAAACGACTGTATCGGTTTCAGGAAAGGCAAACTGGAAATCCAATTGGATTGGGAAGCTGTCATCGAAGACAGTTTTCCAGTCGCGCCCCTCACACATTGCGAACAACAGCTGCTGCTGGTGATCACCACTTGTAACTATCGCAAGATCAAGGTCGCTGTTATCGTGAGCCGCTCCTTTAGCTCGCGATCCGAAAAGATAGACGGAGACAATCTCAGGTTTTGTGCTCGCCCAGTAAACTATAGCATCGGTCCATTTGCTTAATAGCTGCTTAGACATCCTCCACCAACCGCCCGTAAAGCCCCGGCCGCCGGTCCCTGAAAAACCCGAACGCAGCCCTGTTCTGCCGCACCACATCCAGATCGATTTCCGCGACCAGCACGCCATTCTCCCCAGCGCCATATTCGGCCACCAAGTCGCCGCGTTCGTTGGCGATGAAGCTGT
>JANOQL010000325.1:0-6696 GCA_031414835.1 Sphingomonadales bacterium
GCACTATGGGGCCGAAAACCGCCGGGGAAAAGCCTTGATCCTGCCCATAGTTACAGACGCCGCCAACGCAATCCGCTGGACCGATCTCGGACTGTCTCCCATTGCGCTCGATCTCGGCTTTTTCAAGCTGCGCTGGTATGCTCTGTCGTATATAACGATGATTATCGTTGGCTGGTGGTATCTTGCCAAGCTGATCGAACAGCCTGGCGCACCCATGGCCAAACGGCATGTCGATGATTTCATCTTTTATGCAACGCTCGGCATCATCCTGGGCGGGCGCGTGGGTTATATCCTGTTCTACAAGCCCGAAATGCTCGCCGATCCCGTCTCGATGCTCAAGTTGTGGGAAGGCGGCATGTCATTGCATGGCGGTTTCCTCGGCGTGATCTTCGCGATCTGGCTGTTTTCGCGCAATCACAAGCTCAATATGCTGCGGGTTTGCGATTATGTCGCGTGCACCACGCCGTTCGGGCAGTTTCTCGTCCGCATCGCCAATTTCGTCAATGGCGAGCTTTGGGGCCGCCCGACAGACGCGCCTTGGGGCATTATTTTTCCGGGTGGCGGCGAAATTGTCCGTCATCCGAGCCAGCTTTATGAAGCCGCCGGTGAAGGCCTCGTCTCGATGATCGTCCTCTGGTTCCTGTTCTGGAAAACCGATTCGCGCTATTTCCCGGGGCGGCTGGTTGGCACCGGGCTGGTGCTTTATGGTATTGCACGAACCTCGATCGAGTTGCTGCGCGAACCCGATAAAGGCCTTGAGAATCTGTCGTGGGGGCTGACCATGGGGCAGACGCTCAGCATTCCGATGATTATCGTCGGGCTCTACCTGATCGCCACGTCGAAGGCACGACGGCAGCGCGTCGAATCGGTGGCAGGCACCGCCAGCGTCGCATGAACCCGCAAGCGCCGCTGGCCGATCGGCTCGCTGCTGCGATAGCGGCACAAGGCCCGATCCCGGTGGCCCATTATATGGCGGTTGCATCGACGCATTATTACGCGACACGCGATCCGCTGGGGGCAGAGGGCGATTTCACGACCGCGCCCGAAATCAGCCAGATGTTCGGCGAAATGATCGGGCTGTGGTTTGCCGATTTATGGATCCGGATGGACAAGCCCGAAATTGCCTATGTCGAACTGGGGCCGGGGCGCGGCACGCTGGCAGCCGATGCCTTGCGCGCGATGGCGATGGTCGGGCTCCGACCTGAGGTGCATCTGGTTGAAACCAGCCCTGTTCTTAAAGCCAGACAGGCCGAAAAGCTGCCCGGCGCGATCTTTCATGACAGTCTCGAAACCCTGCCGGTTGATCGCCCCCTCCTCATTGCGGCGAATGAGTTTTTCGATTGCCTGCCGGTTCATCAGATCGTGCGCGGGGCCGATGGCTGGTATCAGCGGCTGATCGGCCATGATGGCACGCGGTTTACAAGCGGGCTTGGCAAGCAAGTGCCAGTCGATGTCATCCCCGAAGCGTTGCGCGGTGAGCCGCAAGGCGCAGTGATCGAAACCTCGCCCGCCTGCGTTACGATCATGCAGTCGCTCGCGCAGCGACTGATGGCGCAGGGCGGCATCGCGGCGATCATCGATTATGGGTATGACGGGCCAAAGGCGGGTGAAACGGTGCAGGCGATCTCTCGCCACCGGTTTGCCGATCCGTTCGAAGACCCTGGGGAGCGCGACGTGACAGCACATGTCGATTTCGAAACGATCACTGCAATGGCCGAACTGTGCGATGCACAGGTTCAAGGGCCGGTGGCGCAAGGGCTATGGCTCAGACGGCTGGGGATAGCCGAACGTGCCGCCGCGCTGTCCGAAATTTCGCCTGCAAAGGCCGATGATTTTGCAGGTCAGCTGGCGCGGCTGACAGGCGATGATGCGATGGGGCGGCTGTTCCGTGTGCTGGCGGTCCGCTCACCGTCATGGCCCGAAGCCGATGGGTTCGGGGGCGTTGCCAATGCCGGTTGACGCGATCCGCGCGTCCGCGCTCGATGGGGTGCCGCATGGTTTCCTCGGGCGGCGCGGTGGCGTGTCGCACAATCTCTATGCCTCGTTGAACGTCGGAATGGGATCGGGTGACAACAGGCAAGCGGTCGCCGAGAATCGCGAAATTGCCGTCGAAGCGGTTGAGCGCGGCGCAAAACTGGTCACGCTGCATCAGGTCCATTCGGCAACTGCGCTCGTCGCCACTGGTCCGTGGCGTGATGCTGAACGTCCGCACGCCGATGGATTGGCGACATCGACGCCCGGGCTGCTGCTCGGCATATTGACCGCCGATTGCGCGCCTGTGCTGTTTGCCGATCGCGAGGCGCATGTGGTCGGCGCCGCACACGCAGGCTGGAAGGGTGCACTGGGCGGGATCACCGATTCGGTCATTGCCCAGATGGAAAGCCTTGGTGCCGACCGCAGCCGGATCGTGGCGGCAATCGGCCCGTGCATATCGCGGGCATCGTACGAAGTAGACGATGGCTTTGCGAAAGCCTTCGAGGCCGATGATTCAGCAAACGAACGCTTTTTTGCCGATGGCAAACCGGGCCATCGACAGTTCAATCTTGAAGGCTATGTCGCGCACCGGCTGGCAGCGGCAGGGATCGGACGTGTCGAAGCGATGGGCATCGATACCTATACGCAAGAAGACCGCTGGTTCAGCTACCGCCGCGCTACGCACCGCAGCGAACCCGATTATGGTCGCCAGATTGCGCTGATTGGCGTTCGCGCATGAATGCCGCGCGGATCGGGCTGATTGCTGGTTTCGCGACCTTTGCGGTCATGCTCTTGGTCGCGCCGCCCGAATCGATGCCGCTGCCAGCCTGGCAGACGCTGGCGCTGCTCGTGCTGATGGCGATCCTGTGGCTGACCGAGGCCTTGCCGCTCACCGCCACAGCGCTGCTGCCGTTTGTCGTGTTGCCGCTGATGGGCGTCATGAAGACAGGCGAGATTGCGGCCGCCTATTATTCGCCGATCCTGTTTCTTGTGCTGGGCGGCGCGTTCATTGCGCTGGCAATCGAACGGACGGGATTGCACCGCAGGCTGGCGCTCGCGGTCGTCGCGCGCGGGGGATCGAGTGCGGGATCGATGCTGCTGGCGTTCATGATCGCCACCGCGATCCTGTCGATGGTTGTCTCGAACACCGCAACCGCGCTGATCATGATGCCGATTGCGGTGGCTGTGCTTGTCGCAACCGGCGTTAAATCGGGCGAAACCGATGGGCTTGCAGGGGCATTGCCGATGGGGATCGCGTTTGCCGCCACCATCGGCGGGCTGGGGTCGCTTGTCGGATCGCCGACCAACGCGATTGCCGCCGGGCTGATCGCAACGAGCACCGGTTACAAGATCGATTTTTTGACATGGGCAGCGTTCGGTATTCCGATCATGGTCATCGGCATTCCGCTGTGCTGGGCCATCCTGATGCACGTCCAGAAGGTGCGGATCGACGGGTTCGATCCCAAGGCCGCGTCTGCCGCGATTGGCTCGCCAGGGCCATGGAGCATCGCTGAAAAACGGCTGGTGCCGCTGGTCGCGCTGGTGGTGCTCGGCTGGGTCACGCTGCCATTGACCGATGGGCTGATCCCCAAGGGCATGATCGAGGATGGCACGATTGCGATTATCGGCGGATTGTTGCTGTTCATCATCCCCGATGGCACCGGGCGGAGCTTGCTCGATTGGGCCGAGGCCAATCGCGCGCCATGGGACGTGATCATGATGTTCGGCGGCGGTCTGGCGCTGGCGGCAGGGATCAGCGCATCGGGCTTGGACGATTGGCTTGGCGCTGCGCTGCGGCCCTTGGGTGGCGTCCATCCTGTCATCATCGCGCTGGCACTGGTGGCGCTTGTTGTTCTCATCACCGAGTTTGCCTCGAACGTCGCCACCGCGAGCGGCATCATGCCCGTCGTCGGCGGGCTGATCGCGGCAACAGGCGCCGATCCGGCGCTGCTCGCGATCTCGGCGGCGATGGCGGCGAGCTGGGGCTTCATGCTGCCATCGGGCACCGGTCCCAACGCGATTGGTTGGGCGACAGGGCATATCGCGCTGCCCCGGATGCTGCGCGCAGGGTTCCTGCTCGATCTGGCGGGAATTCCGCTGATCGTCGGAAGTGCATGGATTGTCGGGCAGATGATCGGCTAGAAGGTTTCATCTGTTACTGATTGGAACCTCGATGTCGAAACTGCCCACTACGCCGCGCCGCCGCCCCAAAGCCGATATTCGTGAAATTGGCGGACGGCCGCTCAAGCCCGCCACGCTGATGATGGGGCATGGCTATGATCCGGCATTGTCCGAAGGATCGTTGAAGCCGCCGATTTTCATGACATCGACCTTCGTGTTCGAAAATGCGGCTGCCGGGAAACGCTTTTTCGAAGGCGTGACGGGCAAACGCCCCGGCGGGGCCGAAGGGCTTGTCTATTCGCGGTTTAATGGCCCCAATCAGGAGATTCTCGAAGATCGGCTGAGCGTCTGGGAAGGCGCGGAGGATGCGCTCACATTCTCAAGCGGCATGTCGGCCATTGCGACGGTGTTGTTCAGCTTTGTCCAGCCGGGCGATGTCATCCTGCACTCGGCCCCGCTCTATGCCGCGACCGAGACGTTCATCGCGCGCATTCTGGCTCGGTTCGGCGTCACATGGATCGATTTCCCGGCCGGCGCGACCGAAGCCGAAATCGACGCCGCGATGGTCAAGGCGCAAGCCCAGGGCCGCGTCGCGCTGATCTATCTCGAAAGCCCTGCGAACCCCACCAACGTGCTTGTCGATATTGAGGCGGTCGCCAAGGTCCGCGACGCGCGGGGAGGTGATCACAAGCCACCGATTGTCATCGACAACACGTTCCTCGGTCCGATCTGGGCAAAGCCACTCGATCAAGGTGCGGACATTGTCGTATACAGCCTCACCAAATATGCCGGCGGCCATAGCGATCTCGTCGCAGGCGGCGCGCTTGGCACGCAGGCGCATATGGATGTGGTGCGTGCGATGCGGAATACCATCGGGACGATCCTCGATCCCAACAGCGCGTGGATGCTGCTACGCAGCCTCGAGACCCTCGAACTGCGGATGAGCCGCGCGGGCGAAAATGCGGCCAAAGTCTGCGCCTATCTGCGCGATCATCCCAAGGTCGAAAGCATCGTCTATCTGGGGTTCCTCGACGATCCGCGTCAGGCCGATATCTATGCGCGGCATTGCCTCGGCGCAGGATCGACCTTCTCGCTTTATTTGAAAGGCGGGGAGGCCGAGGCGTTTGCGTTTCTCGATGCGTTGCAGATCGCCAAGCTCGCGGTCAGCCTCGGCGGCACCGAAACGCTCGCGAGTTGCCCTGCGGCGATGACGCATTTGTCAGTGCCCGATGCCCGCAAGGCGGCACTCGGGATCACCGACAACATGGTGCGGATTTCGGTAGGGGTCGAAGATGCCGACGATCTGATCGCCGATTTCACGCAGGCGTTGGAGGCGGTTTGAGTTCGTCATTGCGAGGAGAGAAGCGACGCGGCAATCCAGACTGTATGCCGCGTGACTCTGGATTGCCGCGCTTCGCTCGCAATGACGAAAACAAGGTTACCGGCTCGGCGCGAGCTTGGTGTTGATCACCCAGCCGACATTGTCATTCTCGTCGGCGACTTCCCACCACAGGCCGTTCTTGTTGCCGGTGGGATAAACAATCGCGCCAATCGGGATCGTGCGGATGACGGCACCTGTCGGTGCAGCGGTGCGGCGGAGCGCAACCGGGCCTTGCGCGGTAAAGGTTTTGGCAGGTGCAGCTTCGGCAGTGCCTGCTTGCCCCGGTTGAACGCCACCAAGCTCGGTGACGAGCTTGGCATAGGCATCGATGAACGCCAGCGTCACGATCCGGCCAATATCGGTGTTTTCATACCCGCCGCCGACGGCACCGACCGCGCCACCGCCGAAGAATCCGCCACCGCCAAGCCCGAAACTGACGTCGTTCTTCGCCGCATATCCTTCTTGCACCGCAATCGTTTCGGTTGTGCGCACGTTGGTCAGTGACAAGACTGTGTTCGCCTCAAGCTTCTTGCTCTTGATCCCGCCCAAAAGCCCGCCGACAACGCGCCCGCCGAGCAAGCCGCCAATCGCGCCTGCCGCGCCACTGCCTTGCGCGCTGCCATTAGCGGCCTGCACTTCGGCAACCAGAACATAATCGGCGGCTTTGATCTGGCCCTGCCCGACATTCGATTTGCGCTGGAGCCCAAGCCCTGCCTCGATATCGCGCTCACGGGTCGCAGCGTTAAGGCCGGTACCGCGATCAACGATGTTGAAACAGCCCGATCGCTGGACGAGAACCCGGATCAGCTTTTGCGGGGCAGCGAGCTGAAACTGCGTCCATCCATAAGGATCGTCGCCATCGGCAATCGAAACGGTGCCGAGCTTGCGGAAGCATTTGGGGACGTCAGTGACTGCCTGGCGCTGCAGCTTTTCAGCCTTGCTGGGCTTGGCCTGTTTTGGAGCCGCAGTGGCCGGACCTGAAAATAACAGGCCAAGCGCGATGGCGGTCGATGTGGTGAGACGGATGGCTGACATGCGATTCCCTGTTCAAACATTGTGTGCTGGTGCGGCCCTTAAGTGATTGCAGTGAAAATTCTGTGCATCGCATCACATTGGCAAGCCCTATTTTTTGCGTCGCAGTGCCGATTGCGCCGCTGCCAGCCGGGCGATCGGGACGCGATAGGGCGACGCGCTGACATAATCGAGGCCGACCGATTCGC
>JANOQL010000326.1:0-5561 GCA_031414835.1 Sphingomonadales bacterium
GCATACCAGCGCAGCTTGAAAAAGCCGAGATCGAGCGCAATGGGAGACAGTCCGAGATCGGTCCAGCGGATTGCGTTGGCGGCGTCTGTAACTATGGGCAGGATCAAGGCTTTTCCCCGGCGGTTTTCGGCCCCATAGTGCCGCAACGGCGGAAGACCAAGTAGGAGAGACACGATTATGCCATCGGCACTGGACTTGCGCATTCAGGATGCGGTCGCGCGGATCACCGGACCCGGCGGCACATTGCCCGTGACGATGGTCGAGAAGAACGGCATCCAATTGCCTGCCATCGCGGTCGCGCCGCCGACCCTTGCGCTGTATTTCCTGTATTTCTGCACACAGCACGGCGAAGCCGAATTCCTTGTTTCGGGCGAAGAGCGGCTGACCTTTGCGCAAACATTGGCAGCAGCCCAAAAGGTCGCGAGCGCGCTCGTTGCCGATCATGGCGTCAAAAAAGGCGACCGCGTCGGCATTGCGATGCGCAACGCACCGTCTTGGGTGGTGCTCTACATGGGCACGCTGATGGCAGGAGGCGTCGCGACCCTGCTCAACGGCTGGTGGCAGGGGGCAGAGCTTGCCGCCGGGATCGCCAATGTCGAGTGCAGCCTTGTGCTCGCCGATGCCCCGCGTGCGCAGCGGTTGGCCGATCATGGCTATGCCGGCCCCGCCAAGATTGTGACGCTCGATATTGCCAAGCCAATCGATGAAGCCATCGCACCGTTGACGAGCGGTGGCGGTCAGGCCAGCCCGCCTGAACTGACCGGCAATGACATCGCGACGATCCTCTTCACTTCGGGATCAACCGGACAATCGAAGGGCGCGTTCCACACGCACCAGTCGGTCGTGCAAGGGTCATTCAGCTATATCGCGCAGGCGATGATGATGCTTGAACTTGCCATCGAGGATGGCGCGGTGAGTTCCGATGCCGAAGCGCGCGCCAAGCCGTGCATGCTGCTGTCGGTGCCGCTGTTTCACGTCACAGGCGAAGTGCCGATGCTGCTCGTCAGCTTCGCCATCGGGCGCAAGATCGTGATGATGCCCAAATGGGATGCGCTCGAAGCGATGCGGCTGATCGAGGCCGAAAAAGTCACGAGCTTTACCGGCGTGCCGCTGATGAGCTTCGAGATCATGACGCACCCGGATCGTGCCAAATACGATCTGTCGACGCTTCAGGGGTTGGCAGGCGGCGGTGCGCCACGGCCTGTCGAACATGTCAAACGGCTCGCCGAAGCCTTCCCGACCGCACCACCTGCCTTGGGCTATGGCCTTACTGAAACCAACGGCGTCGGTGCAGGCAATTTTTCGACCAATTACATCGAAAAGCCCAACTCGACCGGGATGGCGTCGAAGCCGCTCGTCGAAATCGCGATCCTCGACGATGCGGGAAAATCCGTGCCGCAAGGCGAACGCGGCGAGGTGTCGATCCGGTCGATTGCCAATTTCTCGGGCTATTGGAACAACCCGGCGGCGTCTGCTGCGTGCATGACCGACGATCTGTTTTTTCGCACCGGCGATATCGGCTATCTCGATCCCGACGGATACCTCTTCATCGTCGATCGCAAGAAAGACATCATCATCCGTGGCGGCGAGAACATCAGCTGCCAGGAAGTCGAAGCCACGCTCTACGAACACGCCGCCGTCGCTGAAGCCTGTGTTTTCGGGCTTCCCGATGAGCGCTTGGGCGAAGTCCCGGGGGCAACGGTGCATTTGCACGAAGGGCAGGCCACGACCGAAGCCGAATTGCGCGAATTTGTCCGGTCGAAGCTCGCGGCGTTCAACACGCCGGAAAAGATCTGGATCCTGAATGACGCGCTCCCCCGGCTTGGCACCGAGAAGATCGACAAAGTGGGCCTGCGCAAGAAATTTCAGGCCGAATGGGCAGCTAAGGTTGCGGCTTAAACGCGATGGCGAAGCGTGCTTTTTCCACAGTTGATGTATTCACTACCATGCCGCTGTTCGGCAACCCCGTGTGCGTCGTGCTTGACGGGGCGGGGATCGACGATGCCAAGATGCAGGCGATCGCAAGCTGGGCCAATTTGTCCGAAACGACCTTTGTAACGCCCGCGACCGACCCGGGTGCCGATTATGCCGTGCGCATCTTTACCCCGCGTGCCGAACTGCCTTTTGCCGGCCATCCGACGCTGGGCACCGCACATGCGGTGATCGAGGCGGGGATTGCGGCCCCGCGCGGTGACAGGTTGATCATGCAGTGTGCAGTCGGGCTGGTTGAACTCACCGTCGGCGATGACGCGCTGTCGTTCAAACTGCCGCGCTATGCGTTCGAGGATGCGCCCGATCCGAACATCATCGTAACAGCGCTGGGCGGCGAAGCGGTCGTCACGGGGGCACCACGCATCGTCAATGTCGGCCCGCGCTGGGTGATCGCCGAGATGGTTTCAGCGGCAAGCCTCGAGACATTGCAACCCGATCTTCCAGCGCTCGCCAACTATGATCGTGCGCACAAAACCACAGGGCTGACGGTGTTCGCAAGCGGTGGTGCAGGCGACATCACCGTCCGCAGCTTCGCGCCCGCCGATGGCATCGCCGAAGACCCGGTGTGCGGCAGCGGCAATGCGTCGGTCGCGGCGTACAGGATCGCAGCGGGCCAAATCGGCGATGGCAGTGCTTACGTGGCAAGCCAAGGCCGACAAGTCGGGCGTGACGGGCGCGTTCATGTGCGCGTCGATGGCAGTGACATTCATGTCGGTGGGCAATGTGTGACGGGAATGCGCGGCACGCTATCGCTGTGAACTGGGCTGACCGGCTGCGCGCATTGCGCATCGGTGCGCATGCGGTCTGGATCGGTGCGCGCGACCCGGAAGTGCCATTTCCGGTGCGGCTGCTGGGATGGATGGTCGCAGCTTATGCCTTTTCGCCGATCGACCTCATTCCCGACTTCATTCCCGTGTTGGGCCTGATCGACGATCTGATCCTTGTGCCGCTCGGCATCTGGCTGTTCGTGCGGCTGATCCCGCCGGCGCTTCATGCACGTCACCTGGCGGAGGCCGAAGCCGCAGCGGCAAAGCCTGTCAGTCGCTGGGCAGCGTTGGTGATCGTCATTGTCTGGATTGCAGCAGCCCTTTGGCTTGGTAGCCTGATCTGGTCAGCGCGCTTCTGGTAGCGCCTGCGCGCATCCCCCGCTATGCGCACGCGATGAACGAAGCGCGCACCTTTACCGTAACGCTTGATGATGACGGCATCCGGCTCGACCGCTGGTTCAAGCGGCATCTGCCCGATGCCAGTTTCAACATCGTCTCGCGCTGGGCGCGGACGGGGCAGCTGCGCTTGGATGGCAAGCGCGTTCAGCCCGGAGATCGCGTGCTTGCAGGTCAGCTGGTGCGCGTGCCGCCCGCCGATCCGGCGCCTGAGCGGGCCGCAAAGGCACCGCCTGTCCGCATCCGCCCAGAATTGAGCGACGACGAACTGGCGTTCGCGCAAAGCCTCGTCATCCACCGCGATGCCGCAGCGATTGTCATCAACAAGCCCGCAGGCCTCGCCACGCAGGGCGGCACCAAGACCGACACGCATGTCGATGGGTTGCTCGATGCGCTGATGTTCGACGCCGAAGCGCGCCCCAAGCTCGTTCACCGGCTCGACAAGGATACCTCGGGCGTGCTTTTGCTCGCGCGGTCTGCGCGGGCTGCGGCTCACTTTTCCAAGGCCTTCTCCTCACGTACCGCGCGCAAAGTCTATTGGGCGCTCGTCATGGGGGTGCCGTCGATTGAGGATGGAATGATCGAACTCGCCATCGCCAAACAGCCCGGCAGTGGCGGCGAGAAAATGCACGTCGATGAAAAGGACGGCCAATCGGCGCGCACCCGATACCGCCTGATCGAACGCGCTGGCAATCGCGCAGCGTGGGTCGAATTGCAACCATTCACCGGGCGTACGCACCAGTTGCGTGTCCATATGGCGGCGATCGGCCACCCGATTGTCGGCGACGGCAAATATGGCGGGCGCGATGCGTTCCTGACCGGCGGGGTAAGCCGCAAGATGCACCTCCACGCGCGCCGCCTGCGGATCGATCACCCCGACGGCGGCCAGATCGAAATCTTCGCGCCGCCGCCATCGCACATCGCCGAAAGCCTCGGTCTGCTCGGTTTCGATGCCGAAGCAGGCGATCTGAGCATCGACGAGGTCAAGTTCAAAAACACCGCCGAAGGCAAGGCGCGCGCCACGCTCAACAAAGCCAAGGCCGCGCGAAAAGGCCGTAAAGGCGAACGCCGCGGTCGGGGGGAACGGAGCGAGCGGGCATGAACCGGCTCGCGCTTTTCGACTGCGACGGCACGCTTGTCGATAGTCAGGCGACGATCATCGCTTGCATGGAGGACGCCTTTACGCGCGCGGCGATGCCCGCGCCTGACCGCCACGCCATTCGGCGGATTGTTGGCCTGAGCCTGCTTCCCGCCGTTCAGCGTCTCGCCCCCCGTGCCGAACTCGCGCTGCAAAGCCAGATTGCCGAGGATTACAAGACGGCATTCCAGCGGCGACGCAAGCTGGGTCTGGTCGAAGAGCCGCTTTATGAAGGGATCGCAGAGATTCTGACCGCGCTCGATGCCGATGGGTGGATGCTCGGCGTAGCGACGGGCAAGTCGGATCGTGGCCTCGCGCACTGCCTGATGGCGCATGGCCTGACGGGGCTGTTCGTCACGCTCCAGACCGCCGACCGCCACCCGTCGAAACCGCACCCGGCAATGGCATTTGCCGCAATCGACGAGGCGGGAGCGTCGCCCGAAACGACGATCATGATCGGCGATACCAGTTACGACATCGCGATGGGAGTTGCCGCAGGGGCCAAGTCATTAGGCGTCGACTGGGGCTATCACGACGCCCATGAGCTGATGGCATCAGGCGCCTATGCCGTTGCGGCGACCACTGCCGATTTGCCGCGCCTGCTGTCACAGGAGTTGACGTCATGACTGAAGATCAGGCGAAGCAACGCTTTGTGGCGCTGACGCTGCTGCGGCTGTTCGGGCTAGGCCTCGTCATTGCGGCGGCGGCGAATATCGCAGGCGCATGGATGCCTGAAATGGCCCCGACTTTGGGCGATATATTGCTCGTCATCGGTGCGCTCGATTTCTTCCTGATCCCGGCGCTGCTCAAAAAGGCATGGCGCAAGCTACCGTGAAACGATTTTATGCCGAAGCCAAAGCGTCGGGTGACGGCGGCATCATGCTCGATGGCCGCCCGGTGCGAACACCCGCGCGCGCGACGCTGATGCTTCCCAACGCTCCGCTGGCCGAGGCCGTCGCCGCCGAATGGTCGGCGCAGGACGAGACCATCGACCCGTGGTCAATGCCGCTGACCGGGCTCGCGAATGCCGCGACTGATCATGTGACGCCTGATCCAGCGAAGTTTGCAGACGGGCTCGCGCGATACGCCGAGGCCGATCTGCTGTGTTACCGCGCCGCAGACCCGCCCGAACTTGTCGCGCGACAGGACCAGGTCTGGAACCCGCTGCTCGATTGGGCGCGGGTCCGATATGATTGCAATTTTGCCATCGCCACCGGGATCATCCACGTGAAGCAGCCCACAGCGACGGTGAAGCGACTGACCGAAGC
>JANOQL010000327.1:0-8280 GCA_031414835.1 Sphingomonadales bacterium
GAGCAGGCGGCGCAGCACTTCGGCATCGTCTGGGTTTTTGAGATCGAGAACGATCGACCGCTTGCCGCGATTGACGGTCAGATGCGTGCCGCCCATCAGAGGGCCGACCTTCGATTTACCCATATAGCGCGGGGTATCGCCGCCCGCGGTTTCGATCTTGATGACGTCGGCACCCAGATCCGCGAGCATCTGCGTTGCGTAAGGCCCGAAGATCACTGTCGTCAGATCGACGATCCTAATACCGTCAAGCATTACGATCAGCTATAATCGTCGGAAAAGCCATAAGCACCGTGTTGCGCGCCCTGCCGTGCGACGTCGAGGCTCAAAATAGCGAGGTCGTGCACCTTTGCATCGAGATCGCGGACGTGATCGCGGAGCAAGGCCTCACCCCGGAAGCCCATTTCCTCGAACAGGGCAATTGCGCCGCGTTGATCCGGGGTCATCCGTGCAATCAGCTTCTCGGCGCCAGCATCGATGGCATCGGCAAAGGCATGCTGGAGCAATACCCGGCCCAGACCTTTGCCGCGCATATCCTCGGCAATCAAAATGCGGAGTTCGGCAACATGCGGCGACCAGCCAAGCTCGTCGCGAACAACGGCAGTGCTGCCGACAATCCGATCGCCATCGACTGCCACAAGGCTGTCGATTTCGCCTTCGGTGATTGACGTCAGCCATGCGCTCAGCACTTTGGGATGGCGGATGTCACGCGCCAGAAACAACAAATCGTGGCGCGGCAATGCCAGCGCAAACGCACGCATCGCGTCCAAATCGGTTTCGGCAAAGCTGCGCAACGTGATCTGCGTCCCGCCGCAGTCGATCGTCTTGGGATATTCGCTCAAACACTGCGCTCCTGTAACCAGAGATCGAGTTGCGGCCAAAGCCGCCGCACGGCATTCGCCCCGCCGACAAGGCTGACATGCCCGCCTTTGAGCACTAACTCGGTCTTATCCTCCGATCCGATCATGCCCATCAGCGGCTCGGATGCCGGGCGCGGCACGATGTGATCATGCTCGGCAGCCACGTGCATGTAAGGCACCTTGATGTTCGACAGCCGCGCCGGGCGACCGGCAACTTCCATCCGGTCGTTGAACAGCGCGTTGTCCCACATCAATTGCTCAGTGGTTTCCTTGAAATAGCGCCCGGCGAGCGGCAGCATGTCATTCGACCAGCGTTCGATCAGGCGATAGCCTTTGACGAATTCGTCGTTCCAGTAATTGTCCCACAGCCTGAAAGTTGCCGCCGCGCGCCCGGCCGGGCGCCACAAGTCGAAAACAGTGAGCAGATAATCGGCAGGCGCATTGCCATAGGTATCGATCAAGCGGTCAACATCGAAAAACCGCTTGTCGGCCCACGCCTGAAACAGCTCCATCTTGGTGAAATCGACAGGCGTTGTGAACGTCACGAGACTTTTGAGCGGGCCATCGGGGTGGAGCGATGCCCAGAGCAAAGACAGCACACCACCGAAGCAATAGCCGACGACATTGATGTCTGGCTCACCCGTCGTTTCGATCACCTTGGCCGCACACGACGGCAGAAAATCGAGGACGTAATCGTCGATGCCGAGGTTCTTTTCCTCAGGCCGCGGGGCTTCCCAATCGACCATGAACACATCGTAACCGGCTTTGAGCAAGAATTCGACGAGACTCTGCCCCGGTGCCAGATCGAAGATATAGCCGCGATTGGTCGTTGCCATCACCAGCATGATCGGCACGCGGTAAACCTCATCAGCCAGCGGGCGGTAGTGATAGAGCCGCAGCGTTCCCCGCGCGATCAGCGTATCCTTGACACACGGCCCGACCACTGGCGCAGGCGAAGTGAAATATCCCAGACCCTTGATGTTGCGCTGCATTGCGCGTTCGAATTCGGACTGCGCCTTTTCGAGGATGCCCGCTTGTTCGGTCATTTGGCCTTCGCCACAGCCTTGGCAGGGGGCGTCTTGGTGCGTTTGGGCCTTGGAACAGGCACAGCCGCCACACTATCTGCGCGTCCTGTCAGCAACGCCTCGATCCGCGCTAGCTGCGCTTCGACAGCAAGCAGCCGCTCGCCAATCGCTTCGACATCTGCTTTGCTTGGCATATTGGCGGCAGAAAGCGCTTTTGCCATCGTGTCGGCTGTCGCCTCTTTGACCTTGAGCGTGGTGGCCGTGCCCATTTGCATCGCCTGAACCGCCTCAGGGGTCGACATCATCTTGTTGCCCCATTCATTGGCAGTGGTTTCCCACTGCGTCACCATATCGCGAAACGCGGTGAAGGGGTCTTTCGGTGTCTCTCCAGTCATGTTGCCCACAATGAACGCTCGGGGCGCGCGGTCAAGTGTTTCCGGCATTGGCGAAACTGACAGTCGGGTCTAGACTTGGGGGTATGAGGACAATCGATCTCAACGCAGATTTGGGCGAAGGCTATGGCCCGTGGAAAATGGGCGACGATTCCGCAATGTTGGGCATCGTCTCAAGCGCCAACATCGCGTGCGGCGGCCATGCAAGCGATCCCGAAACGATGTTTGCGACGCTCAGCCTCGCCAAAGCAAAGGGTATCGTTGTTGGCGCGCACCCGAGTTACCCCGACAAGGAAGGCTTTGGCCGACGGCGGCTGCCGTTTAGTGGTGCAGAGATCGAACGCTTTGTTGCAGCGCAAATTGGTGCGCTGATGGGCGTGGCCGCACTGGTTGGCACACCGGTGCGCTATGTGAAGGTGCACGGTGCGCTCGCCAATGTTGCGGCTGAGGACGCTGGTGTGGCAACTGCAATCGTCAATTCGGTAGCGGCAATCGACAAGGATCTGGCGCTGCTTGCGATTTCGGGGACGCAGCAGGAAAAGGTCGCGCGGGCGCGCAACTTGCAGGTGTTTAGCGAGATTTATGCCGATCGCGGCTATGGCGATGATGGCAATCTCGTTCCGCGCAGCCAGCCAGGTGCCTTGATCGACGACGCTGAAGTCGCGATGGACCGGCTGTTGCGTTTCCTCGAAACCGGAAAAATGCCCACCGTCAGCGGCGGTCAGGTTTCGCTCGAGGCGGAATCGATCTGCATCCATGGCGATAGCCCACACGCAGTTGCCATGGCGACGCATATCAAAGCCGCGCTTGTTTCGCGTGGGCTGTCCGTCGCGCCGTTCCTGAAGGCGGCATGACACCAATTTACAGGTCAGTCGGTGAAGCGGCGGTGCAAGCCGAGTTCGGCGGCTCGATTGACCGCGGCATCAATGCGGCGGTGATCCGATTTGACGTGGCAATTGGGGTGGCAGACATCGTCGGCATTGTCGAAACGGTGCCAGCCTATGCATCATTGCTCGTCGTGTTCGATCCCGAAGCGACCGATCATGCGGCTGTGATCGCCGCGCTGAAAGCACTCCAACCCGATCAAGATCAAGCTGTCGTGGTGGGGGCATTTCACCACATCCTCGTCGATTATGGCGGGGCGTTCGGTCCTGATATCGATGCCGTGGCGCACGCCGCCAGCATGACTGCTGCTCATGTGATCGCGGCCCATCAATCGGTCGAGTATCGCGTTTATATGGGGGGCTTCGCACCCGGCTATGCGTATCTCGGAGATGTGCCTGAAGAGATCCGCATCCCCCGCAAGCTTACGCCGCAAACAGGCCATGCCGCGGGCTCTGTCATCATTGCTGCTGGGCAATGTCTGATCACCACTCTGCCAATGCCGACCGGCTGGTGGGTAATCGGGCATACCGACGCGCGCATTTTCGATTCGGCAGCGGACAATCCATTTCGGCTCAAGCCCGGGGACCGGGTGCGTTTTACATCGGCATGACAGGCATCGCGCGTTTCACGGTCCTCCGCGCTGGTCCACTCATCACGATTCAAGCTGGGCAGCGTTCGGGTTATCGACGCTTTGGCGTTCCGCCATCGGGTCCAGTCGATCCGATCGCGCACGCCGCCGCCAACGCTGCGCTTGGCAATTTCCACGATACGGCGGCCATCGAATTCTCGCTCGGCGGACTGACACTGCGATGCGACGAGGGCGAGGCTGCGATCGCATGGACAGGCGGCGATATGGCAGCGACACTCGATGGCGCTGCGTTGGGGAAGTGGCATTCGATCCGAATCCAGGCTGGCCAGACTTTGACACTCCGCAGCGGCCAGGAAGGGAATTGGGGTTATCTCGCATTCGGCGGTGCACTCGTGGTCAATACTTGGCTGGGCAGCGGATCGACGCATCTGTTTTCAGGGCTGGGCGGAGGGAATTTGAGTAATGGAGATGCCCTGCATGTTGAAACGCGTGCTGACGCCAAGGCCTTCGGATCGCTTCCGATGCCTCCCGATCCGCCAGATGCGTCCCTTTCAATTCTTCTTGGCCCGCAAGACCGGCATTTCGAGCACAGCGAGATCGAAATGTTTTTGGCCGCACCGCTCGAAGCGACTGCACATTTCGACCGGATGGGAATGATATTGAGAGGAAGCATCCCAACCAACCCGTCGCTCGACCTTGTCAGTGAACCGGCAATCAGCGGGGCAATCCAGATTGATGGGGCAGGGCGCGCGGTGCTGCTGCTTGCCGATCATCAGACGACAGGCGGCTATCCCAAGCTAGGGGTGCTGGGCTGGCGCGATACGATCCGGTTGGCGCAGGCGCGACCGGGACAGTTGTTTGCGCTTCGGCAGGTTGGGCCTGCGGAGGCCGTTCAACAGACAAGGCATCAGCGCGAGGCGATACGGCAATATCTGGCAGTTGTCGGCAAAACGCCTGGATCGATAGAGGATCGACTAGCGGCGGGGAACCTCATCAGCGGCGCAACCGATGGAATGTCGGTAGCCTAGTTCCAAAAAACGACCCTTCCGTCACAAGGACGAAAGGGCCAGGTTATCGTCAGAGGCGATGAACTACCGCAGCAGGTTCAGCACGCCCTGCTGGCTCTGGTTTGCCTGTGCCAGCATCGCGGTCGAAGCCTGAGACAGGATCTGCGCTGCGGCGAGCTTGGTCGATTCGACCGAAAAATCGGCGTCCTCGATCCGGCTTTTCGATTCTGCCAGATTGGTAACCGACGATGTCAGATTGTTGACGGTCGCATCGAGACGGCTTTGCGAAGCGCCGAGCGATGCCCGCTGCGTCGCAACAGTGTCGATTGCAGTATCGAGTGCGGCCAGTGCCGTCGATGCACCGGCGGCGGTCGAAAGGTCGACGGCATCGACTGCGAGGCCAGCAGCCCGCATATCGCCGATTGTGATCGCGACGGTTTGGCCAGTCGATACACCGGTCTGGATCGAGATGCTGGTTGCCGCACTGTTCAACAGCGACGTTCCGTTGAAATTGGTGCGTGTGGCGATATCGTCAATCTGCGCGATCAGCGTTGTCACTTCGGTTTGCAACGCGGTGCGATCCGATGCGGCATTGGTTCCGTTGGCCGATTGCACCGCAAGTTCGCGCATCCGGACGAGGATGTTGCTAGTTTCCGCAAGTGCGCCTTCGGCGGTCTGGGCAAGCGAGATGCCGTCGTTTGAATTGCGGATGGCCTGAGTAAATCCACGGATATTGGCATTCATACGCGTGGCGATGGCGAGGCCTGCGGCATCATCTTTGGCGCTGTTGATGCGTTTGCCGCTCGATAGCCGCTCCATCGCGTTGCCGAGCATGTCGTTGGCGATCCGCGAACTATTCTGCGCGCGCATCGCGCTGACGTTGGTGTTGATGACAGTCATTACAAAAGTCCTTTCTGGCTCGATGGCCGATCCCGGCAGCTCGGGGAATGTGAGCAGCCTCGGAAGGAACTAACGGCGGACGCGCTCAGAGATTTAATCGGCTGCGTGACGTCGGTTTTCTGGCGGTGTTCGCCGGTTCGCTGTCATCGCATCTGGAAAATAGACCAATCTCTCCGGGAAAATATGATTGGCACGCTGATTGCACTGTCATTCGCACGAGATGTTTTTCGGCGAATGCGGGGCAGTTCACCAATGTCGACAATTGATCAAAGCCGGTTGCTCGACATGCGGTCGGCGATCCTCGGCCAGAATGCAGCGCTGCAAAAGGCTGCGGGCAAGGGCGATCCCGGCGCAGCAACCGACCCGAACGGTTTTGGCAGCAGCATGAGTTCGGCGCTGGCGGCAGTCAACGCGCAGCAAGCTAGTGCCAGCGAGATGTCAGCCGCTTACGAACGCGGCGATACCAATGACATCGTCGGGGTGATGGTCGAGCGACAAAAGGCGTCGCTCGGTTTCGAAGCGACGCTCCAGGTCCGCAACAAGCTGTTGTCTGCTTATCGCGACATCATGAATATGCCGGTTTAACCGATGGACGAACAGAATCTTCCCGTCGCTGGCACGCCTCCTATGCCGGTGCGGATGCCCGCGATGCTGCGCGGTACGGCATTGTCACCGTTGCGCAATTTCGCCGACCAACCGGCGGTCAGGCGCGCTTTGCCTGCCGTCGGACTGGTCGGAGTGGCGGGGATGGCTGTGGTTGCCTGGCTGGCCTTCCAGACACCTGCGCAAGTTCCAATTTTTCAAGGGCTTGGCGATGCTGACAAAGCCGCGGTCGCCGAAGCGCTGCGTGCCAGCGGCACCGATTTCAGCATCGATGCGGCAACGGGCAGCATCGGCGTCAATGAAGACGCAGTTTATGAAGCGCGGATGCTGCTCGCTGCGCAAGGCCTGCCCAAATCGGTGCCAGGTGGTGATGCCGTCATCGCGGCACTCCCGATGGGATCGAGCCGCGCTGTGGAAACCGAAACGCTGCGCGGTGCACGTGAAGCTGATCTTGCCCGGACCATCGGCGCGATCGACGCGATCAAGTCTGCACGGGTTCATATTGCCAACGCCGAACCAAGCGCGTTCGTGCGCGAACAGGCTGGGCCACAGGCCTCTGTCATGCTGACATTGCAAGCTGGACGAACGCTGTCCGACGCGCAGGTTCGTGCGGTGCGGCACCTGATCGCCTCGTCGGTGCCGGGAATGAGTGCCGACAAGGTTTCGGTCGTCGATCAATCGGGCGCGCTCCTGTCTCAGCAGGATGCAGGTGCCGACGATCCGGCAATCCAGATGCAAATCAAGATCGAGGATCGCTACCGCGCAGCGCTTGGCACGTTGCTTGGTCCGATTGTCGGCCGTGACAATTTTACCGCCGAAGTCCACGCCGATCTCGACTTGACCGAAAGCCAGGCAACGCGTGAAACCTATCCCAAGGAAGACCGCGCGCTAAAACGCGAAGAGGGCAACCGGTCTGGCAACAGCATGGCTCCTGCGATCGGCATTCCCGGCGCGCTTTCGAATCAGCCACCGCCACCCGGAACTTTGGCAACGACACCAGGTGAGGGCGTGACACCTGTAAACCCGACGGGTCAGAATGCCGAAACCTATTCGCGGAGCTTCGATGTCGGGCGTGAGATTTCGGTAACGCACAAGCCACAGGGCCGCGTTTCGCGACTGACGGTCGCTGTTGCATTGCGCGAATTGCCGGGTGCCAAGCGTCGGACTGCGGCCGAAACTGCCGCGATTGAAGCCTTGGTCAAAGGTGCGATTGGGTTCGACGCGGCGCGTGGCGATGTGGTGGCAATGTCATCGCGTCCGTTCGTCCTGTTTGAAACGCCCGAACTGCCGTTCTGGGAAGCTTCATGGTTCATGCCGCTGATACGGCAGTTAGGTGCACTGCTGGCGTTTCTGGCGATCCTGATCTTTGCTGGTCGACCGATGCTCAAGGCGATGCGCAATCGTCCCGACGCGGGGCAAGCCTTGGCACCAGCTGCCGGACAGCAGCTGGCCAATCCTGAAGACGTTACACTCGATATGATTGAGCGCGCGCCGGGCTATGCCGCACGTGCGGAACTGGTGCGCGGTTTTGTCCAGCAGAACCCTGAGCGTGCAGCTGTGGTCGTGCGTCAGATGGTGAATGAGCCAGCCAATGGTTGACACAACCGCAACCCTTGAACGGACTGCGATCGAAACCGCTGCCGCGCCCGTCGTCAGCGGTGCTCACGCAGCTGCAATCCTGCTGATGCTGCTCGACGAAACCGAAGCTGCGGCGATCCTGAGGATGTGCAATTCGGATGAGGTCAAAATGCTGGGCGCAGCAATGTTTGCCACAATGGGGGCCAGCGAGCGCGAAATCGCAGCTGCGCTCAATCATTTCGTCGGCTCGAGCCGCGCATTGCCCAGCCTTTCGGTCAACGCCGAACCCAAAATCCGCAACGTCATGACAGCGGCAATCGGCAATGTTCGCGCGGACAATATTCTTCAGGACATTGCGCCTGACATGAGCGCACCATCGCTCGATGTGCTGCGCTGGATGGATGCAAAAGCGATTGCACACCTGCTGGCGACCGAGCCGGCGCA
>JANOQL010000328.1:0-1998 GCA_031414835.1 Sphingomonadales bacterium
CTGCGCCTTCTTCATCCCCGGCATCATGCCAAGAATGCCGCCCATGCCACCCATCCGCTTCATCTGACCGAGCTGCGCCTTCAGGTCGTTCATATCGAACTGACCCTTGGCCATCTTGGCGGCCATCGCTTCGGCTTCGTCCGCTTGAATCGTTTCCGCTGCGCGCTCGACAAGGCTGACGACGTCACCCATCCCGAGGATGCGACCCGCAACACGTTCGGGATGAAACAGATCGAGCCCGTCAAGCTTTTCACCGGTGCCGATGAATTTGATCGGCTTGCCCGTGATCGCGCGCATCGAAAGCGCCGCGCCGCCGCGCGCATCGCCGTCCATCCGCGTGAGCACAACACCTGTCAGCGGCACCTGATCCGAAAAACTCTTGGCGACGTTGACTGCATCCTGCCCGGTCAGCGTATCGACGACGAGCAGCATTTCGGCAGGCGCAGAAACGGTCGCGACCGCCTTCATTTCGTCCATCAACTGGCTGTCGACGTGAAGCCGACCCGCCGTATCGAGCATCAGCACGTCGAAGCCCTGAAGCTTTGCCGCCTGCAACGCGCGCCTGGCGATATCGACCGGTTGCTGCCCCTGGACGATCGGCAACGTCTGGACGCCGATCTGTTCGCCGAGCACCGCCAGCTGTTCCTGTGCCGCCGGCCGGTTGACGTCGAGTGACGCCATCAGAACCTTTTTGCGGTCTTTCTCGACAATCCGTTTGGCAATCTTTGCGGTCGTTGTCGTCTTGCCCGAACCTTGCAATCCGACCATCATGATGATGGCAGGCGGCGTGACCGCCAGTTCGAGATCGCTCGCCTCAGACCCGAGCATTTCGGTCAGCGCGTCGTTGACGATCTTGACGACCTGCTGCCCCGGGGTGATCGATTTCAGCACCTGCTGACCGACCGCCTTCGACGTCACGCTATCGACAAACGAGCGGACGACCGGAAGCGCCACGTCAGCTTCGAGCAACGCAATCCGCACTTCGCGCATCGCTTCGCGCACATCGGCTTCATTGAGCGCACCACGGCCGCGAAGCCGGTCGAAGACCCCGCTCAGCCGGTCGCTCAAATTCTCGAACATGCGCAAACGCTCCAAACACCCGTGGCTACGAAACGCGAAAAAAGCCGGCGGACGAAAACTCGTCGGCCAGCAAAGCTCGCGCCGCAGCGCTCTTACTTCGATCCCGCTATGCGTATCTGGTCTGTCCGTCAAGCGCAGACAGGCTTAACCTGTTCTTCACGCGTGTTCCTTAAGGCCAAACGTCGGTCATAGGTATGGGGGCCAATACGTGTCGATTTCGCTCAAGCATTCACCTGACGGGGAACGGTCTGCCTCTCGGGCGGCCCAGCAGGACATTTTTACAGGCGCAGTCGTGGTTGCCGCGATCATCATGTTCGTCGGAACGGGGACTTCGGCGCTAGGATCGTTCGTCGATATGGTTTCGGGCGTAGGCGGGGGCGTGAACAATACCCTTGCAATCACCCTCATGCTCAACATCGCGCTCATCCTGTTCGGGTGGCGCCGGTACCGCGATCTTGCGCATGAAGTCGAAGAACGCAAGGCAGCAGAAGAGCGCGCCCACATCCTGGCGCTGCGCGATCCGCTGACCGGATTCCACAACCGCCGCGCGCTTTCGGAACAAGGCGCCGATCTCCTCGGCAAATCGATAAAGCGCGAAAAAGCGCTGGCGATGCTCATGCTCGATCTCGATCACTTCAAAAATGTGAACGATGTGCACGGCCATGCGGCAGGCGATGCGTTGCTGCGTGCAGTGGCGGCTGAGATTGCAAAGCTGATGCCACCAAATGCGCTTGCGGCACGGCTCGGCGGCGATGAATTTGCGTGCGCGTTCCCTTTCGATATCGGGAGCAAGGACACCGTGGATCGCGTGGCCGAAGCCATCGTCGCGCGGCTCTCGCAACCCTTCGATGCAGAAGGAACCTTCGTCCATATCTCGGTGTCACTGGGAATTGCGCACAGCGCAGCCGATTGCGAATC
>JANOQL010000329.1:0-2353 GCA_031414835.1 Sphingomonadales bacterium
TGACCAACCGCATCCTGCTTTTACTGGCGGCAACCGCAATTGCGGTGAGCGGCGGGGTCGGCGCGTTCCATGCAGGCGTCGAATATGGCTGGTGGGAAGGGTTGACCCAATGCGCCACCATGCCCGGCGCGGGCGGCGGCAACATCATCGATGACATCATGAAAACGCCGCTCGTCCGGTGCGATGTGCCACAATGGACACTGTTCGGCATCTCGCTGGCAGGGTATAACGCGATTGTTTCGTTCGCCGGAGCGTTCGGCATTTTAAGGCTTTTGCAGAAATGAATATTGGCCATCCCGATACCCGATCGATGATCCGCGTCGATCATGCCGGTGAATTTGGTGCCGCGCGGATTTATGAGGGTCAGCTTGCCGTGATGGGAGATCGTCACCCTTCGGCGCGGCTGATCCGCGAGATGAAGGCGCAAGAGCAACGCCATCTCGACACCTTCGAGGCAATGATCGCCAAACGCGGCGTCCGCCCGACATTGCTGCAACCCTTGTGGAATGTAGCGGGATTCGGCCTCGGCGCTGTCACCGCACTGATGGGCCCCAAAATGGCAATGGCGTGCACTGCCGCGGTCGAAACCGAAATCGACCGGCATTATGGCGAACAACTCGATCAGCTTGGCGATTCCGATAGGGAACTTTCCGATGCCATTGCCGATTTCCGTGGTGACGAAGTCGAACATCGCGAAACCGCAATTGCAAATGGTGCAGAAAGCGTGACGGGTTATCCGATTTTGTCAGCCGCAATTCAGGTGGGATGCCGCATGGCAATCGCGGTATCGAAGCGGATATGACAGGCTTTGCCATCAAGGAGACTGGCGCGATGAAATGGCTCATGATCCCCGCACTCGCGATGGTGGCGACCGCCATGCCCGCGCCGATTGTTGCGCAAGAACGGCTTTTGACGATTTTCGGCGAAGACAAATGCCCGTCGGACACGATCTGCGTCGTCGCGCCTGAAAGCGAACGTTACCGGATCCCGAAGCCGTTTCGCCAAGGGCCGGTCGCGCCCAAGAACGAAAGTTGGGCCGTCCGATCGCAATCCCTGGTCAATGAGGTCGGCAAGACAGGCACCGGCAGCTGTTCGGCGGTTGGCGCAGGCGGCTGGACCGGCTGCTGGACGAAATACATGCAGCAACAGCGCGCCGAGGCCGAGGCACAAAAGGCGGGAACGGCTGTAACGACTTTGCCTTAGAGGCTTTCGCTCCGATCCAACCGCTCATGTCGAGCGAAGTCGAGACACGTTAGTCAAGCGGATACAGCCTCTTGACTTCGCTCGTGAGCGGCCTGGGGCGAAACTTGGTCAGTCGGCGAACAGCAGCACCGGGGTTTCGAGGAGCTTCCTGACTGCCTGAACGAAGCTCGCCGCGTCCCAGCCGTCGACGACACGGTGATCGCAGCTGATCGACAGGTTCATCAGCTTGGCGACCGCGAATTCGCCGTCGCGGATCACGGGGCGTTCGATCACGCGGTTGGGGCCGATGATCGCGACTTCGGGGCGGTTGATGACGGGCGTCGTCGCGATGCCACCCAATGGTCCCAGAGAGGTGATGGTGAGTGTCGATCCTGACAGTTCTTCGGACTTGGCCTTGCCCGATCGCGCGGCATCGGCGAGCCGGACAATTTCCGACGCAAGCTGCCAGACATTACGCACTTCGGCATTGCGGATGACGGGCACCATCAGCCCGGCATCGGTCTGCGTCGCCATGCCGAGATGAATCGCACCCGATCTCGTGACGACCCCTGTCCCAGAATCGGCAGCATCGTCATAGCGCGCGTTGATCATCGGGAAATCGGGAACAGCCTTGCAGATCGCAACGATCAGCAGCGGCAGCAGAGTGAGCTTGGGCCGGTTCCCGCGATTGGCGTTGAGATCGCCGCGCATGTCTTCAAGCTGCGTGACGTCGATTTCCTCGACATAAGTGAAATGCGGGATGTGGCGTTTTGAGGCCGCCATATTCTCTGCAATGCGGCGACGCATCCCGATAACCTTGATCGCTTCATCGGGCCGGGTGGCACCTGCCGGGCGATAGCCTTGCGCTGCGCCATAGCTGAGGAACCCATCGAGATCGCTGTGGCGGATGTGCCCGCCATCGCGCGATTTCACCTGCGCAAGATCGATGCCCAAGTCTTTGGCGCGCGCGCGGACGGCGGGCGAGGCAAGCGCCTGCGCGGCTGGCATGGGGACGCTGATCGGCGTCGCGTCGGGTGCGGGAGCGGGAATGAAGTGAGTGGGGGCAATCTCGCCTAAATCCTCCCCGGAAAAGGGAGGGGGACCACCGGAGGTGGTGGAGGGGCCGGTTGGGATTTCACTCAGAGTCGCAGCTGGGCTCTTATCGCCGACC
>JANOQL010000330.1:0-1550 GCA_031414835.1 Sphingomonadales bacterium
GTCAACGGCGGCGCGACAACGGTTGTGAACGCGCACGCCGACGCGCTCGACCAGTCGATCCCCGCCCACCGCGCATTTCATGGCACGGCCTACGGTGTCGATTTCGTCGCCATCGACCGCTTCGGACTGCGCGCCGATGGAGTGATGCCAGCCGACCCGCGACGCTATCGAATCTTCGGCACGACCGTCATCGCGCCCTGCGCTGGCGCAATTGTCGTCGCGGTCGATGGTCTGCCCGACATGCGCGTTCCCGAACTCGACGAAAGTCATCTTGCCGGAAACCATGTGATCCTCCGCTGCGGCGAGGCTGACGTCCTGCTGGCGCATTTCCGCCGGAGTTCGGTCCGCGTCAGAACTGGCACGAAAATTACGGTCGGCACTGTGATCGCCGAAGTTGGCAATTCGGGATCGACGAGCGAACCGCATTTGCACATACACGCACAAAGTCGAGGTACTGCTTCGGCACCATTTTCTGGCCGACCGATCCCTGTGACATTCAGCGGACGGTTCCTTGTCAGAAGCGCGCGCTTCAGCGGTTCCGGAAATGAGTAGCATCGACCAATCCGCGCCACTCCGAACGATCAAAGTCGTCCACACGACCGTCTGGGCGATCTTCGTCGCGTGCATCATTGCTGTCTGGGTTTTCGCGTGGCGGGGCGCACTGTTCGAAGCGGTGGTGGCAATCGGCGTCGTCGCCATCGAAGTGCTGGTTTTGCTGGTAAACGGGATGCGTTGTCCACTTACAGCCATCGCCGCGCGCCATACCGAGGATCGACGCGACAACTTCGATATCTATCTGCCAGTATGGCTCGCCCGGTATAACAAACAGATTTTCGGCACGCTTTACATCGCCGGTTGCATATTTACCCTGGCCATGTGGCGAACCGACGGATGGCCGTAGAGCTGGTTGCGGACAAACAGATTTCGCTGAATGGGCTGCTTGATGCGGGCAACGTTGCACCCGATTGCTGCTGGCTGATGGGCCTTCAGCAACCGGGCGTCGATGCGTTCAGGCGACCATCAGATCGTTTTCAACCGATGTTGCGCCGCGAGCGGCCCAAGCGGTCGAGCCCGCAGTGCGCCGTTCCTGCCACGTGTTGACAGTGCCGGTCAGCTTGATGCGACCACCTTCAGCCGCGACGTGGACATTCTCCGGCTGGAAGAAGATCGAACGGTGAAGCGCATGCTGGATATCGTCCTGCAGATGCGCCGTATTTACGTGTGGCTTGATCGCAACCTGATTCGAAACGCCGAGCACGCCCATAAGATTGCGCACTTCGCGTTCGGCCGCTTCTTTCTGGAAATGCCAATCGACCTCGCCGGTGAGCGTTATCCAGCCTTTCTCGACCTTGACCTTGACGGCATCGCGCGGCGTTGCCGTGTCCCAGGCAAGACGATCGACAGCGGCAGTTGCGATGTCAGCATCGTCGCGCTTGATCTCGAACGGCAACCTGACTTCGATTTCTTCGGCAATCGCCTTAACGCCTTTCACGCGTCCGGTTGCCATTTCGGCTGCGTGCTTCTGGCCGTAGCTTTGAACATGCCCGGTC
>JANOQL010000331.1:0-11206 GCA_031414835.1 Sphingomonadales bacterium
TGTCCTCGACGCGCGCGGTATATCCGCTACCTAACTCCCCAGACTCTTCGATGCCTGTTCGAACACGTCCTTCGACAGCCCCGGCGTATCGGCGATCCGCTGGAGTTCGGCCTTCATCAGCGCCTGACGCGCCTCATCGAATCGTCGCCAGCGGCCCAGCGGCGGCACCTGCTTTGCTGCGACCTGCGGATTGATCGCATCGAGCGCAATGATCGTGTCTGCGAGCAAGCGGTATCCCGCCCCCGACGCATCGTGAAATGGCTGTTGGTTGACCGCGAACCCGCCGATCAGCGCGCGGACGCGGTTGGGGTTCGACGGGCTGAAATCGGGATGCCGCATCAGTTCCGCCACAGCCGCGGCAGTATCGGTCCGCGTCGAAAATGCCTGTGTCGAAAACCATTTGTCGACGACCAGCGGATTGTCACGATACCGCTGATAGAAGATGTCGATCGCGGGTTCGCGCTCTGCGGCGTGTGAATTGACCAGTGCTGCCAATGCTGCCTGCCGGTCGGTCATGTTGGTGGCGGCCTCGAACTGGCGATACGCCACCGCGCCCGCATCCCCGCCCGCCGCCATGATATAGCCCAGTGCGATGTTGCGCAGCCGCCGCGCGCCCTTGGCCGCTGGCGAATAGACAAACGGCCCGTCGCTGCTGTGCGCAGCATAGGCCCCGCGCCACAGATCGGCGAGCTCGCGCCCCAGATCGGCGCGTAATGCCTCGCGCGCATCATGGATCGCATCAGGATCGACGACGAGCATCTGATCGCCGATGAACCCCTCACTCGGCAGCAGCACCGCCTCGGCAATGAACGCCGGATCGAGCGCGTTGTTGGTCAGCGTGTTGCGCACTGCCGCGATCACCGGCGCAAAATCGGCATCGCCTCCCGAAATCCGCGCGACCATCGAATCGACCATCAGCTGCTGCATTGCCTCGAACCGCGCGAACGGATCGTCATCATGCGCGGCAAGGAACGCAAGATCGTCTGCGCTGCGTTCGGTATCGACGATCACTGGGGCAGAGAAGTTGCGGTTGATAGACAGCACGGGTGGCAGCGAAAACCCGTCGAGTTCGAAGCTCGCGCTAGCATCGCGCAGCACTTCGAGCCGTTCGCCCGAATGGCTGCCCGTCGCGCGATCGAAAAGCGCAATCCGAAGCGGAAGCACCATCGGCGCTTTGTTGGCCTGCCCCGGCGTGTCGGGGATCGATTGCTCGAGCGTCACTCGCGCCCTTGCGGTCACCGGATCGTGATCGACCCGCGCCTTGACGCGTGGCGTGCCGGCCTGCGCATACCACAGCCGGAATTGCGACAGGTCCGTGCCGCTCGCATCTTCCATTGCCTTGACAAAATCTTCGCATGTCGCGGCGTGCCCGTCGTGGCGGTCGAAATACAGATCGCTGCCTTTACGAAAAGCCTCCGCGCCGACCAGCGTGTGGATCATCCGGACGACTTCGGCACCCTTATTATAGATTGTCGCGGTGTAGAAATTGCCGATCTCGATATAGCTTTCAGGCCGCACTGGATGTGCGAGCGGGCCACCGTCTTCCTGAAACTGGCCTGCGCGCAACATCCGCACGTCCTGGATGCGCTTAACAGCATGGCTGCCCTGATCGGCGCTGAAGCATTGATCGCGGAAGACGGTAAAGCCTTCCTTGAGGCTCAACTGAAACCAGTCGCGGCAAGTGACGCGGTTGCCCGACCAGTTGTGGAAATATTCATGCGCGACGACGCCCAGCACATTGTCATAATCGACATCGGTCGCGCTTTCGGCATCGGCGAGGATGAAGTTGGTGTTGAAAATGTTGAGGCCCTTATTCTCCATCGCGCCGAAATTGAAATCGCCGACCGCAACTATGTTATACATCGCCAGATCATATTCGCGGGCGTAAACCTGTTCATCCCACGCCATCGAAGTTTTGAGCGCGGCCATCGCATGGTGTGTTTTCTCAAGATCGGCTGGCCGCACCCATATTGCCAGATCGACGTGCCGCCCGCTCATCGTCGTGAAGCTATCCCGATTGGCCACCAGATCGCCCGCGACCAGCGCAAACAGATAGGCAGGTTTGGGAAACGGATCGTTCCATTCAGCAAAATGGCGGCCGTCGGGCAGATCGCCTGCCCCGACCGGATCGCCGTTGCACAGCAGAACCGGGAACGCCGCCTTGTCCGCCTCAAGTCGCACCGAATAGCGGCTCAGCACATCGGGCCGATCGGGGAAAAAGGTGATCCGGCGGAACCCTTCGGCCTCGCACTGCGAACAGAGCATTCCGCCGCTGGCGTAAAGCCCCATCAGCTTGGTGTTCGCGGCAGGCGAAATCTCGACTTCGGTCTCGATCTGTGCCGCATCATGCGGGATCGGCAGGATCAACGCGCCATCATCGAGGCTCCAGCGCGATGTTTCCTCGCCATCGATCCGCACGACAAGCGGCACCAGCCCCTCTCCATCGAGCCGCAATGGGCGGTCGTGACTGCCATTGCGGACGATGCTCAACACCGCCCTCACGCGCGTTGTTCTGGCGCCAAGATCGAACTCCATCCGGATTTCGGGCACCAGCCAGTCAGGCGGACGATAATCGTTGCGGTGAATGACAGCGGGCGGGGCCAAGGAGGCGTTCTGAATGTCGAGCATGTTGCGAGCCTAGGACGGAGGGAGGCCTTGATCAATCGCGAACCGCAACTAGCAGTAGCGCAATTCGAAGGAGCAAATTGTGCGATTGGTCATATTCGGGTTGGGCTACACAGCGTCGCGGATTGCAGAAGCGGCCTGCGCACGGGGAGGCATCATCCGCGCGACGGGATCTGCGGGCGACATGGCGTTTGGCGACATCGGCACAGTGCGGTTGGCATTGGCCGAGGCGACACACATATTGTCATCGGTTCCACCTTTAGCTGACGGCGATCCAGTGTTGTGCGGTTTTGGCGCGGACATCGCCGCATCGGGCGCCTCGATCGGCTACCTCTCCTCAACCGGCGTGTACGGCGATTGTGGCGGAGCGTGGGTCGATGAACATGCGCCGCTCAAAGGCCGTCGCGGCAATCGCAACGAAGCCGATCGGGCATGGCTCGATCTGGGTGCGCGGGTGTTCCGGCTTCCCGGCATTTACGGGCCGGGGCGCTCAGCACTCGACCGGGTGCGCGAGGGGAAGGCGCATCGCGTTGACTTGCCCGATCAGGTGTTCAGCCGCATCCATGTCGATGACATCGTGTCGGCGGTTCTGGCCGGATTTGACGGCCCGCCGGGCGCGTATAACATCGCCGACGATGCACCGTGCAGCCAGAACGATGTGATCGATTACGCATCCGCCCTCTGCACGCTCGTCCCGCCACCCATGATCGGTCTGGATGATCCGTCGCTCAGCCCCATGGCGCGGGCGTTTTATGGCGAGAACCGGCGTGTGGCGAACGGCAAGGCGAAACGGCTGCTTGGCTGGACGCCGCGCTATCCGACCTATCGTGAAGGCCTCCGCGCGCTCAACGCTACGGCCATTCCCGCCAGTGCCAACGCGCTTCCGGTACCAGCCAGCAGCGTCCAGCGATAATCTTCGAACACCGTCGAAAATGCCATCGCGATGACTGGGATGAGTACGCTCGTATACGCCGCTTTGGCGGCACCGACTTCACGGATCATCTGGAAATAAAGCGAAAACGCGACGGCGCTGGCAACAATCCCGAGATAGCCAACGCCGGCCAGATAGGCCGGTGTCCAATCGACGACGGGCGGACCCATCGTGATCCACGAGAAAGCCGCATCAATCCCGCCACCCCAAATCATGCTCCACCCCAGCATTGACGCCATCGGCAATGCGCGCGCGCGCTCGGTTGCCTGCATGACATTGGCAACCGACGCCGAACACACGCCCAGCAGCGTAAAGCCGATACCCGTGAGCGTTGCGGTCTGTGCTGCAGGATCGGCCCGAAGCTCGTTCACGAACAGCAATGCGATGCCTGCAACAGCAATCGCCGAGCCAATTAGGAATCGGCCACCAATCGCGATGCCAAGGAAGACGCGGCTCAACAGCGCGTTGGGAACGAAGAGCAAGGCAAAGACAATCGCGACCAGGCCCGACGTGACATAAATCTCTGCCCGATAGACAAAATTGAAATTGAGCACGAACTGCGCAAAGCCAAGCAGGATCGCAAAAAGCTGACCTGCACGGCCGATCCGCAGCGGCGCGCGCGTTACCAGCGCCACGCCCAGCATCACCACGCCCGCCAGCAAAAAACGATATGCCACCGACCAGCTTGGCGGCACGACGCCGAGCTGCGTCTTGATCACGATCCACGTCGATCCCCAGATCAGCGTGACGATGACAAACGGAACAAGAATGCGCGCCGAAGCAAACCGAACTTCACTCATAACGCGGCGAGCGCCGTGACGAGCGCATCGATCTCGTGCGCAGGCTGATCCCAGCTGACGACGAAGCGGACTTCGGTTTCCGCCCAGTCATAAAACTCGAACCCCTGAGCGCGGAGCCCGGCTGCCTCAGCAGATGTCATCCGTACGAAAACCTCATTTGCCTCGACCGGATTGACCAGCCTTTGCCCCACCACCGATGAGACACGCGCTGCCCCGGCGTTCGCAGCGCGCGCAGTGGCAAGCCAGCGGTCTTCGTCCAGTAACGCGAGGATTTGTGCGGCGGCATACCGCCCCTTCGACTGGAGATGCCCAGCCCGCTTGCGCCGCTCGACGAAGCCGGCAACGAGTTCAGGCTTGAAGAAAATCAGCGCCTCGGCGTTCATACCGCCATTTTTGACGAAGCCGAACGACAGGATATCGACGCCTGCGCGCCATGTCAGATCGGCAGGGTTGGCGCCTGTTGAAACGACAGCATTGGCAAAGCGCGCGCCATCAAGATGCAGCGCCAGCCCGCGGTTTGCACAATATGCGCCGATCGCGGCCGTTTCATCTGCTGAATAGACGCAGCCATATTCCGTCGCGTTGGTGATCGAAACGGCGTGCGGCTGCGCCCAATGAACATCTTTGGGAATGCTGCCAGCGCGCGTCGCAATGCTGTGTGGTGTCAGCTTTGCCCCCTTACCGCCAGCCAGTAACAGCTTTGCGCCATGCGTGAAAAATTCAGGCGCGCCGCATTCGTCATTCTGGATATGTGCGTGTTCGTGACAGATCACGCTGCCAAATGGCGGGCACACACTGGCAAGCGCGATGCTGTTGGCGGCGGTGCCGGTCAAGATCCAGAACGACGTGACGGGCGTTTCGAACAGGTCAGAAAACCGCGCATCGAGGCTACGGCTCAGCGCATCATTGTCATACGCCGCATCGGGCGCGTTGGCCCGCGCAAGGGCATCGAGCACGGCGGGGTGCGCCGACGCGGCATTATCGGAAAAGAAACGCATGGGGGGTTCATGCGGGACCGCCGTTGCGCGGTCAACCGGTCAGAGAATATGAAAAAATGGTGCTGCCGGAGAGGATTGAACTCTCGGCCTCTCCCTTACCAAGGGAGTGCTCTACCACTGAGCTACGGCAGCGAACGCGACGCGTCCGCCACGGACCCGTCAGGCGCGCGGCCTTAGTGGAAAAGCACTGGACGGGTCAAGGCAATGTCTTAACAGACTGATTATGACCAAGAATGACGAGCGCGAAAAAAGGCTGGCAGACGCGTTACGCGCCAATCTGCGCAAGCGAAAAGAAACGCGCCCGGCCCCGGTAGTGGATCCTAAGCCGCAAACCGATCGAGAGTAGACGGCAAGGGCGTAGTTCCGCTGAGCAGCTGCGCGGCCATGCCTGTATCGATGTTGCCGCCCGACAGAATAACGGCGACCTTCTTGCCCGCCATCTCATCGCGTTCCTGCATCAGCGCCGCGAGCGCCGCTGCCCCTGCCCCTTCGGCCAGATTGTGGATCGTCTGCCAGTATAGCCGGATCGCGTCGGCGATCTCATCATCGCTGACGGCGACAAACCGGTCAGCACCTTCCAAAAACAGCTCGAGCGCCTCTTGCACAGGCGTGCAGACCGCTATGCCATCAGCAAAGGTGTGCGCGGTATCGCTGGGGATCAGCACGCCTGTCTCAAACGAGCGTTTGGCGGCATCGACATGGGCGGACACAACACCCACCACCTTGGTCGAAAGCCCTAGCGCATCGCGTGCCGCCATCACACCGCACAGCCCCGATCCGCAGCCAACCGGCACATAGACAGTATCCAGATCGGGAACGGCATCGAACAACTCAAGGCCATAGCTCGCGACACCGCGCACCAGCTCTGCATGGAAGCTGGGCACCATCCACAGCCCTTCGTCGCGCGCCAATCCTTGGGCGTGGCGTTTGGCGGTATCGAAATCTGCGCCATGTTCGATCAGCTCGGCACCAAAGCCGCGCATCGCCGCGTTCTTCTCCGCCGAATTGCCTTCGGGAACCACAATCACCGCGCGCAACCCCGCAGAAGACGCAGCGCGGACAACCGCCTGCCCATGATTGCCGCGCGTCGCAGTGACGATCCCGCGCACTTCGGGATGAGCCTGTGCGAGCCAGTCCATATAAGTGATCGCCCCTCGCGCCTTGAACGCGCCCGTAGGGGTGTGGTTTTCATGCTTGACCCAGACGCGCGCACCGACCGCCTGGCCCAGCAGCGGCCATTCATGCTGCGGCGTCGGCGGCACCTGAGCATGGACCGTCGTGGCCGCGTCGCGCAGCTCGGGAAGCGTAAAACCACTCATGCCAGCGCCTCCAGCACGGCATCGCCCATTGCCGATGTTGTCATATTCCCCCCCAGATCGGGCGAGCGCGCCCCGCCATCGAGTGCCTTGGCAACGGCGGCCTCGATCCTTTCCGCGGCCTCAGCCTGCCCCAGCGAGTAACGCAGCATCATCGCGGCAGACAGGATCGTCGCGAGCGGATTGGCTTTGCCCTGCCCGGCAATGTCAGGCGCCGAGCCGTGGATCGGTTCATACAGCCCCTTGCCATTCGCATCGAGCGACGCCGATGGCAGCAGGCCGATGCTGCCAACGCACATGCTCGCCTGATCCGACAGGATGTCGCCAAACAAATTGCCTGTCACAATTGTATCGAACTGCCCCGGATTGCGCACCAGCTGCATCGCGGCGTTATCGACATACATGTGGGTCAATTCGACTTCCGGGTAGTCAGCGGCGGTCTCGATCATGACATCGCGCCACAGCTGCGACGTTTCGAGGACATTGGCTTTATCGACCGAACACAGCTTGCGCCCGCGCGCCATCGCGGTTTCAAACCCGACGCGCGCGATCCGGCGCACTTCGGCTTCATCATACGACATCACGTCGTAACCTTCGCGTAGGCCCGTTGCGGTGGTGCGTATGCCTTTCTCGCCGAAATAGACATCGCCATTGAGCTCGCGGATGATGATGAGATCGATTGTCGACGCCACCTCAGGCCGCAACGCGGAGGCATCGGCGAGACCGGGGAAGAGCTTGGCGGGGCGGAGGTTGGCGAACAGCCCCAGTTCCTTGCGCAATCCAAGGATCGCCTGTTCCGGCCGCAAATGCCGCTCGAGCGCGTCGCAGCTCGGATCGCCGACCGCTCCGAACAGGATCGCATCGGATCGCCGCGCAAGACCGAGCGTTGCAGGCGGTAACGGATGGCCGCTTGCATGATAGGCAGCACCACCGACCAGCGCCTCTTCGAACCCCAGCCCCGGCAGCGCAAGCGCATCGAGCACGCGCCGCGCTTGCGCCGTCACTTCGGGCCCGATCCCGTCTCCTGGCAATATTGCAATGTGCATGTCGCCTCCCTGCGCCCCCGATGGACGCAACAAGGCTGGCGATCAACCCGCAGTCTGCCCCACCTGCTTCAACCGTTCGACCAGCCGCTCGCGTGTCGCCATCACGTCGCGGCGGTGTTCGCCGAGCAGGTTCGCGACCAGCCGTTTGCGGTTGCGCGCCATGTCGAACGCGGCACCGGTCACCTCGCCATAGCCGAGCTGGGCAAGCAGCAATTCTTCATATTGCCCCATCGCGCCTGCCCAACCGCGAGCAGAGGGGGCATATTCGATAGCCGACAGCAGCCCGTCCAGAGCCGAATACAAAGCAGGATACGGATGCGCCTCGGGCAAGGTAGCAGCGGTCAGCGCAGTCGCCCAATCGATCCCGGCAATCGCGAGCGGTTCGGACAGCAGATGCGCGCGGCTGGCGAGCGGTTCGACCGACAGACTCGGCAGTTGCGTTTCGACACGACCGCGCCATTCGCCCTTGATCGTGTTCCCTGCGATTAGCACGGGCCGAAGCGACCGCCCCCGCGCGCCTTGCACATAACCTGCAAGCAGCCCGTAATCTTCGGTCAGTGCCCGCACAATCGCGCCCGTTTCGCCATGTTGACGGACGGCGCAGACAATGCCCGTCGCCGTCGCATGGATCATGGTGCTGGCGGCGGCTCGAGCGACTCGACCTTTGCCTCCTGCAATTCAGTACGAAAAATGCCCCATGCCGCAATGAACATCGCCGCTATCACAGGCCCGACGATAAAGCCGTTGATTCCCACGACTGCGATCCCGCCCAAAGATGAGATCAGCACGACATAATCGGGCATCCGTGTGTCTTTTCCGACCAGGATCGGCCGCAGGACGTTATCGACCATGCCGATCACGAACACGCCCGCCAGCACTAGGACGACGCCCTGCCAGACTGCGCCTGTTGCAAACAGATAGACTGCAACAGGCAGCCAGATCAGTCCGGCACCAATCGCCGGCACAAGGCTGAGAATGCCCATCACCACGCCCCATAACAACGCCGCCTCAACGCCGATCAGCGCAAATACGATGCCGCCGATCAACCCCTGAACGATCGCTACGACGATGCTGCCTTTGACCGTTGCGCGGATCACGGTCGTGAATTTATCGAACAGATCGCGCCGCGTATCGGCCCGCATCGGGATGGCTTCGCCGATCCGGCGCGTCAGTTGCCGGCCGTCACGCAGCAGAAAATAGGTCAGATACAGCATGACGCCCAATGACATTACGAAGTTGAACGCGCTCGATCCCACATTGACGGCCTGTGCCGCGCCGATCCGCGCCGCGCTCGTTGCAACGCTATCGAGCTTGCCACGCAACGCATCGAGATCGCCGACACCGAAGCGGTCGAGCATCCCGCGCGCCCAGCCCGGAAGCGCATCGCGCACATCCTGCACGGCGCGCCCGACGTCGATCTGCCGCGTTTGCAGCCGCGTGTATGTGTCGAGGGCTTGGTCGACGAGCAACGAACCGATCATGATCAGCGGCACGATGACGATCGCGATCACGAGCAGCAACGTCAGCCCGGCAGCGGTGTTTTTCCGGCCTCGCATCTTGAGCAGGAGCCGGTCATTGACCGACGAGAACACGATTGCCGACACCAGCCCCCACAAGATCGCGCCGAAAAACGGCATGATGATCCACGCCATCGCAATCGTCGCAAACACAACGAAGGTCAGAAACGCCCGGTCCTCGAACGGATTGGATTGATCGTTACTCACGCGCCACATGGCCTCCCCCTTCCGGCCATAGCAGCTTTGGCCCGAGGGTTAAGCCCGGAATGGAAGGGTTGGTTCCGTCTGATGCGCCGTCCATGGTTCCGCTCACCTCGAGCGAAGCCGAGACACTTTGGTGCGGGTTGGCTTCCCGGCTGCGCTCGAAGCAGTGTCTCGACTTCCGCCATTTGGCGGGAGTTTATCCTGAGCGAAGTCGAAGGGCTCGACATGAGCGGATTGACTGCGCAACAAAATGAGGAACTAGCCCCGTGCGCTCTGCCCGTCATCGACGCGTATGATCGCACCTGTCACGACTTCGGATGCCGGTCCGACCAAATAGAGCAGCGTCGAATCGGTTTGCGCCACATCGATCACCCGCTTGCGCGCGGTGTGCTGACCCAGATCGCCCATCCGTTCGAACATGCCGTCGAGCATCTCGGTCTTAACCATCCCTGGCGCGATGCAATTGACGTTGATGTGGTAGCGCGCCCATTCGACGCTGAGCGTTTCGGTCATCCGCGCAATCGCGGTCTTGGTCACTGCGTAGAGCGCTGCGCCGCCGCCAGTGTAGCCATAATGCGCGGTCGAGGCGATATTGACGATCCGGCCCGGCTTTTCCGCCGCGATCAGCCGCCGTGCGACTTCTGCCGCCAGAATGAACGGCCCTCGTAAATTGACGTCGATCACCCGATCGATCAGCGACACATCCATCTTGTGCGCACGCTGCGCATCGGGAATGCCTGCATTGTTGACGAGGATGTCGATCGTCCCGAACGCCTCTTCGCCCTTCTGGACAGCGGCAATCAGATCGTCCGAACTGGTCGCGTCCATCGCGACCACCAGTGCCTCACCACCATTGGCGCGGATGCTTGCCGCGACTTCCTCAAGCCGATCGACGCGCCGGGCAGCCAGCACGACCTTCGCGCCTGCCGCCGCGAGCGTTTGCGCAAACCGCGTGCCGAGGCCGGAAGAGGCTCCGGTGACGAGCGCCACGCGACCGGTCAGGTCTGTCGAGGTGTTGGGAATGGGGAAGGTCATGTTCGTTCCAGTTCGTCATTGCGAGCGAAGCGCGGCAATCCAGTGGCCAACGCCGCACAGTCTGGGTTGCCGCGTCGCTGCGCTCCTCGCAATGACGAAAGTGCTAAAACACCACTTCATCGGCACTGCGGACAACCTTGCCCAGAATGCCATAGGCCGTCGCTTCCTCGATATTCATCCAGTAATCGCGCTCGATATCCTCGATCACGCGCTCGTATGGCTGGCCAGTCCGGTCAGCGATCACGCGGGCAAGCCGTTCGCGCATCTTGACGATTTCCTGCGCCTGGATCGCAATATCGCCTGCGCGGCCTTGCGCGCCGCCAGATGGCTGATGGATCAGGAACCGCGTGTTGGGCAGGCAAAACCGCCGCTCCTTTTCCGCGCCGAGAAAGATATGCGTTCCCGCACTTGCGACCCAGCCTGTGCCGATCACCGCGACAGGCGATTTCACATATTGCATCAGATCGTGGATCGTATCGCCCGATTCGACATGCCCGCCAGGCGAATTGACCATGATCTTGATCGGATCGTGATTGATATGATCGAGATACAGCAGCTGCGTCGACACTGTCTGCGCGAGTTTCTGATCGATCGGGCCGAAGATCAGGATCGTCCGCGCCTCAAGGAACTTCGCCATCGGAAGTTGCGAAGCGGCGGCGGACGTGGATTTCCCTTCATCCTCTTCTTCGTCGTCAAGGTGGAATGGGGAAATGTTGGAAAACGGCATGGAGGCT
>JANOQL010000332.1:0-5034 GCA_031414835.1 Sphingomonadales bacterium
TTTGCCGATCTCGGATCGCCGGATGCCGCATCACACGGCATGCTGACGCTGTGCCTAGCGCAGCACGATCGTTCGGGCACCGAAATGCTGCCATTCCAGCAGCTCGAACGCCTGTGGCTCGAACCGGTTGCGACCGGCAGACCTGCCGATATGGCTGCCATCGCCACGATTTTCGAATCGTCGTGCGTCGGTCGGCCGATCGATTGTCTGACGGCGACTCCACTCGATCTCTATCAGATCACTCATGCGGTGCTGTTCGCCACCGACATGGGCCGCCGGTCGATCGACCTGCCGCGCGAACGGTCTGCATTCTTCGCAGATATCGAGGCTGCGCTGGCGGTAGCACTAGACGCCGAAAACTACGATCTGGTGGCAGAACTGCTCTGGCTTTGGCCGATGCTCGGCGAACAATGGTCGGCGATTGCGCTTTTCGCTTTTCAGCTGATCGACGCACTGTGCCACCAGCTTGGGTTCCTGCCCGGACCCGATTACCGCCACGCAGACGAAGATGGTCTGAGCCTGACCGAACGTCAGCAATATCGTGCCCGCACATCGTATCACACGACGCTGGCGATGGGCATTTTGTGCGCTGCGATCCTCCGGTCACCCGCCAGCCCCGAAGCGGAGCGTATCGCGTGCCAGCCAGACCTTGATGCGCACACTCTTATTGCGCAGCTGTCCGGCTCAACCACACCCCGTCACTGGCTTGCCCGCGTCGGAAAATCGCAGAGCCGCATCGATCGCGCGCTCGGACCATTGCTCATCACCGCATATTTGCGCCGCGCTGTGGCTACCAACGATTTCGCAGCGATTGCGTTCGGACTGGAATTCGCCGTGGCGCACGAGCTGACCGGGTGTCCTGCAGTGGAGTTCGCGCGTCGATTGATCGAGCGTGCTGGCCTGCTCAGCCGCCTGATTGCCGGTTGATCTGCGATGTGTTGCCGAGACGGTGCCACAGAACCCCGAGCACGATCGCAACCGCCAGCGGATAGCGGGCGTAGAAAAGGATCTCGACCGCCTCGGACCCGATCCACGGGGGCAACGGCCGGTGCGATGGCACGACCACAATCCCCCATGCGGCAAGCCCCGCCAACAGCGCGGGATAGGCGTGCGCTTCCCACGCCAGCGCGAGCGCCATCACCAGCGCTGGCAGCATAAACACATAGCTGTGCCCCCAACCCAATGGCGCGATCGGACCGATCAGCGCCATGATGACGGCAGATACTGGCACGAAAGCCACCGCCATGGCTCGCGTGCGCCATACGAAAGCGGCTATGGTCATCAGCGCGGCAAGGGCAATTATCGCGCTGACAGGTCGCGGGATCGCCAGGGCAGCATAGCTTATGAGAGGATCGATCCCGGTATCCTGCATCCGCAGCCAGACCGCGGCGAGCGACTGGTTATCGATATTGATGATCGCCCGGCCCGACATGGTTGGAAGCAAGAACGAAAAATACTGCTGATACATTTCGGCAGGAATGACCACCAGCGACAGCAATGGAATCGCAACAGCAGCGACGACAAAGCCAATCGCAGCGCGAGACCAGTCTTTGTGTAATGGCATTGCCAGCAATAGCAGTCCGGGATAAATTTTTATCCACCCGCCAAGCGCCAAAAATGCACCGCCAATCCAGCCATAGCGTCCGCTTCCAAGCACAACCCCGGCCACACTGCACAACAGGATGATTGTGCCTATTTGTCCCCCACGATTGACGAAAACTGGCGCGGTGACGATTGCCAGCGATATCAGCGCGGCGATATCGAGTCTGCCCAGGCTTGCAATGCTATGGCGCAGCATCAGGCGCAGCCATAGCCAGATCGACACTACCGCCGCCAATAACGCCAGCGCCGAAAACACAACAAAGGCAACGGGCTTGGCCATCGTTAGCAGAGGAACAAACGCGAGCGCACTTGGAGGGGGATAAAGAAAGCCCTGCAGCGTGGAGATATCGTTCCAACCTGCATCATAAAGCCGCGAAACATTGTGAAGCGACCGCTTTGCGGCATCGTAGAAAATGTCGAAATCACTCGAAATATAACCACGAAGACTCAGGGTCTGCGCGATAAAAAGCCCGATTGAAACGGTGATCGCTGTCCATAGCCCGGCGGGACGCAGCTTCGCTTTGCTCGACACTTGCAACCCCCGTTTGCCGCCGCTGCCTATGGCGCGCACTCCCCCGAACGCAATTGCCCCGGACGCAATTGCCCAACGGCGTTAATCGAGCCGACCGTCATGCAACCGGACACAGCGATCCATCCGCGCAGCAATCCGTTCATTGTGCGTAGCGATCAACGCGGCACTCCCCTCGCCACGGACCAATGATAACAATTGATCCAAGACAATATCTGCAGTTGCTTCATCGAGATTGCCGGTGGGCTCATCAGCCAGGACCAGCGCGGGCCGGTTCGCCAGCGCACGCGCCACTGCCACACGCTGCTGCTCGCCACCTGACAGCTGGCTTGGGCGGTGCGTGTGGCGTTGTGAAAGGCCAAGAGCATCAAGCAGCCCGCCTGCCCGTGCTTCGGCATCGGTGCGGGCAATGCCCCGGATCATTTGTGGCAAAACGACATTTTCGATCGCCGAAAAATCGGGCAGAAGGTGGTGGAACTGATAAACGAACCCCAGCGCCTCGCGTCGCAACCGCGTCCGCCCGTCATTGTCGAGTTTGGAGGCTTCTTCGCTGCCAATCCGGATCGAGCCTTCGAATCCCCCTTCGAGCAATCCGACCGCTTGCAGCAATGTCGATTTGCCCGATCCTGACGGCCCCAGCAATGCCACGATCTCACCCGCCTTTACGGTCAGATCGACGCCGCGCAGCACGACGATCTCCGCCCCGCCCTGAACGAAGCTGCGTTTCAGACCTGCGACGGCAAGCACGTCACTCATAACGCAACACCTGCACCGGATCGGTGCTCGCAGCCTTGAGCGCAGGGTAAAGCGTTGCAAGGATGGTCAGAACGAACGCCATACCAACAACCGCCATCACTTCGAACGGGTCAGTCTTCGCAGGCAATTCAGTCAAAAAGCGGATCGACGGATCCCAGAGCTGCTGGCCGGTGAGCACTTGTATGCCATTCACCACCCCCTGCCGGAAATACAGGATGATGAACCCCAGCGCCACGCCTGCCAGAATTCCGAACGACCCGATGATCACGCCAACACTCATGAAAATGCGTACGAGGCTTGCGCGCGTCGCCCCCATCGTGCGGATGATCGCAATGTCGCGCGTTTTGGCACGCACGAGCATGATCAGCGAGGACAGGATGTTGAAGGTCGCAACCAGAATGATCAGCGACAGGATGACGAACGACACAACGCGATCAACCTCAAGTGCTTCGAACAGTGAGGAGTTCATGCTCCTCCAATCGGAAACGATTCCACGATCCCCGACGCGCGCAGCCAGCGGTGCAAGAATGCGGCCGACCTTGTCTGGATCTTCGGTATCAATTTTGACCATGCCTACTGCATCGCCGAGCAGCAATAAGGTCTGCGCATCCTCGATCGGCATCACGACAATTGCCTTGTCGTAATCGAATACGCCGATTTCGAAAATCGCCGCAACACGATAGCTGACGATGCGCGGTATCGATCCGAACGGGGTCGTCTGACCGTCAGGTGAAATGAGGCTGATGCTGCCATTGACCTGAGCGCCCAATGCCTCGGCAAGTCGCGCGCCGATGGCAACATTGCCGCTATCGGGTGTCAGCGCATCAAGATCGCCTTGCAGAACCTTTGCTTTCAGCGTGACGTTGTTGCGAATATCCTCAACGCGCATGCCGCGCGCAAAGATGCCTTCGACACGCCCTTTGTAGCTTGCCATCAAAGGCTGTTCGACCATAGGCGTTGCAGACGTAACACCCGGCGTTTTATCGGCCTCGGCCACAACTGCACGCCAATCGTCGAGGCGCCCGTTATAGCCCTGCACGACCGCGTGGCCATTCAATCCTACAATCTTGTCGAACAATTCGGCGCGAAACCCGTTCATCACGCTCATTACGACGATAAGTGCTGCCACCCCCAGCATCACGGCAAACAGGCTGATCGCGGCCACAAGCGCAATGAAACCTTCACCCCGGCCCGGCAACAGATAGCGTTTCGCAATCATGCGCTCATGAGCGGCCAGCAGCATGATCGCGCCCCTAGCCGCCGCCTGCCGCCGTGGCAAGAACGGCGGCCCAATCGGTCCGAAAGCCCGCATTTCGGCGGTGTGGCAATATAAACACAGTATGAACCAAATCGAATGAGGTAGTGATTAAACCGATGACAATCGGACAGGTTTTGCCTAGCAGTTTTGATGCTGAAACGTGCAACGCCACGGTTCAGGGAGGAGCCGGGAGCTCTGCGGTAAGCCAAACAGGTCGCTGCATTGAGTTCCGGTTCGAATAAGGGGGATGGCGGTATTCGTCACGCGGGTGCCCGGATCGCAATCTGTGATCCGGGCACTTCGTATTTCTGCACCATGCTGTAACATTGTAGATTATGCGCATTGTATTATTGCGTCATAAACTTGTCTTTGCTAACGAGCACTTATGTTGAACGATACCAGTTCGGTTATGCGACTGCTCGAAACGCGGCGATCCTGCAAACCGCGCGATATGATCGAACCTGGCCCCACGGCAGACGAGCTTGACCGCATTATTGCTGCGGGGATGCGTGTGCCCGATCATGGCAAGCTGGCGCCTTGGCTTTTCCATATTGTCGACAGGGATCAGCGCGACGGGTTCGCGCGGCTGATGCGCGAAGGCGCGTTCAAACGTCCCGAAGAGATGACAGAGTTCGATAACAACGCGATCGATCAGTTCGCACGGCAGGCACCTACGCTCGTCGTGGTTGCCTCGCTGACCACACGGCATGAGAAAATCCCGATCTGGGAACAGCAATTGTCTTCAGGTGCTGCGTGCATGCAAATGCTCAACGCCGCGACCGCGCTGGGCTATGTCGGCTGCTGGTTGACCGGCTGGGCGGCCTATTCGCACAAGGTGATCAAGGCATTCGTTCCTGAAACCGGGATGATCGCCGGCTTCATGTTTTTC
>JANOQL010000333.1:0-1647 GCA_031414835.1 Sphingomonadales bacterium
GGCGAACGGCGGCGGCACATAGACGACCGACGCATCGGCCCCTGTCGCATGGACCGCTTCGGCGACCGTATCGAACACCGGCAGATCGATATGCGTCGTCCCGCCTTTGCCCGGCGTCACCCCGCCGACCATCTTCGTCCCGTAGGCAAGCGCAGCCTGCGTGTGGAACGTGCCGGTTTCTCCCGTCATCCCCTGCGTGATGACTTTGGTGTGCGAATTGACAAAAATGCTCATGAAATCTCGATTCAGTCTGTTGAGAAGGGAACGCGAATGATGGTCACTTGCCGGGGTCCACATAGTCCATGCGGATGGCAACACCGTTGACCTTGAGAAGTTCGACAAGCGGGCTTTTGGCGGGCACAAAATAGACGTCGAACCCGTCCTGCCCTGCCGCCAGCCCTGGCGTCCAGTTGCTCAGCGTCAACGCGTCGTTGCTGTTACTCCGCGTCGGTTCGCGGCCCATCCATTTCGCGACCAAGGCAGGATCAAGCGGACGTGTTTCGCCGACATCGTAAATGCGGCAGCCATTGACGGTCACGCTAAAACTCTGGACGCCCGAAAGGATGATCTGCAAATCTTCGCCTGCAACGGTTTTGGCATAAGCGGCCGATTTATCCATCGTTCCGCCACCTTCGCTGAGCATCTTCTTTCCCGCCGCCTCACCCATCGCGAGCAATTGCCCAAGCGGTGATTCAGGTGCGAGCACTACAGGGGTCCAACCATTCGCAGTCAGATCGGCAACCGTGTCCTCGCGCTTTTCAAGCCGCGAACACGCCGCCTTCACGGCATTGAGGACAGCGACAGCAGGATAAGGTGCAATGGCGGCGGGTTCAGAAAGCGCAGGCGTAGAAATGGCCATTGCCAGTGATGCCGCCACGACGGATACGATTTTCCTCATAGTTTCTGCCCTTCCACGATGATACGCCGTGTCGGCTCTTCAAGCGGATATTCATATAGCGCGATCCGATTGGGCATCGCCAATATCTCGAGCCGTGCGCCGGTGCCTTCGAACACCATCAGATAGACATCGTGCTGCGGCATCTGCCAATACCAGGCGCGCGGATTGGTATCGAAACGCGGCGTCAGAAAATCGCCGCCGCGCGCGGTTTCACCTTTGCGATCCACCGGACGACCGAGCATCTGAGACAGTTTGTCAGCCAGCACATCGGCTGATGCCTTGGTATCGAGCGTTCCGCTAATCTCGCAGCGGTCGGCCATATCGCGCCCATTTTCGAGATCCCAGCGCGTGATGTTAAGGGCAGCAGCCTGTCCCTGTCGCGTCCACTCGGTCGATTCAATCTCATCGGCGCGCAGCACCGGCACATCGGTGACAGGCAAAACCCGCTCTTCGGCCTTATGCCGCACCTTGCGCGATGTTAGCGTCCAGCCTGCCTTTGAGACTTCTGCCGGATCGAACGACCCGTCACCTGCTAGCAGCGCGCCGCACGCCGTCCAGCCCAGCGAAAATTGCGCAGCAACAACCTCAGCCGGCTGGCCAGATGCAGCGCCAAAGCTGCCGCACCCAGCCAGTGCCGCTACCGTCAAGGCTGCCGCCAATCTCACCCGAGATCGGAATCGAGCCCCCGGCAGACGTCTAGCAGTTCCTTGACCGCATCGACACTGACCGTGAGGTTCGCCTTGGCTTCA
>JANOQL010000334.1:0-2066 GCA_031414835.1 Sphingomonadales bacterium
GCATCGAGCCGTGGGGTCGATCTCGGCGCGATGGATGAGCCGCCGGTCGAAGCCGTTGTCGCCGCACCTGTCGACGTTGTGGCCGAAGCAGCGCCGGAAGCGACCGAAGCGTAACAATTCCGTCGCTTGCGAGGGGTCAAATGTAGGCGTGTGCAAGGCAACGGGCTTGCGCGCGCCGCTTTGGCATCGGGGCGATTTTGATATGAAGGATCAGGACTATGGCTGAAGTGACAGCAGCTGCGGTGAAGCAGCTTCGTGAAACCAGCGGCGCTGGCATGATGGATTGCAAGAAGGCGCTGACCGAGACCAATGGCGATTTCGATGCTGCGGTCGATTGGCTGCGAGCCAAGGGACTGGCGACGGCGTCGAAAAAGTCGAGCCGTACCGCTGCCGAAGGGCTGGTGGGCGTTGCCGTCAACGGCACGACCGGCGCTGCGGTCGAGGTCAACAGCGAGACCGACTTCGTCGCGAAGAACGCGCAGTTCCAGGAATTTGTCACTGCGGTAACTCAGATCGCGCTCGAAACTGGCGATGACCTCGAAGCGCTCCGTGCATCTCCATACCCTGCTGGCGGGACCGTCGGCGAAGTTCTGACGAACAACATCGCAACAATCGGAGAAAACCAGACGCTGCGTCGTGCGCGCCGTTTGTCGGTCGGCCAGGGTCTTGTCGTGCCTTATGTGCACAATGCCGCCGCACCTGGCCTTGGCAAGATCGGTGTGTTGGTTGCTCTTGAAAGCGCGGCCCCAGCCGAAACGCTCGATGCGCTTGGCAAGCAACTTGCGATGCACGTCGCGGCGGCATTCCCGCTGGCGCTCGACGCTGATGGCATTCCTGCTGACGTAATCGAGCGTGAGCGCAAGATTGCAGCCGAGAAGGCAGCCGAATCGGGCAAGCCTGCCGAAATGCAGGCCAAAATGATTGACGGTGCGGTGGCAAAATTCGCCAAGGAAAATGCGCTGCTCAATCAGGTGTTCGTAATCGACGGCAAAACGCGGATCAGCGACGTGGTGGCGGCTGCTGCAAAGGACGCCGGCACCGCAATCGCGTTGACCGACTATGTTCGTTTCCAACTCGGCGAAGGCATTGAGAAGGAAACGAGCGACTTTGCTGCTGAAGTCGCTGCTGCGGCGGGCATCTGAGCCTTCCGCTTGGCATCGGCGCGTGCCCGCATTAGGGTGCGCGCCGTCCCCATCCTGACTGCACCGAAAGACCTGCGCGCATGAGCCGCCCCCGCTTCAACCGAATATTGCTGAAGCTGTCGGGCGAAGTCCTGATGGGCGATCAGCCGTTCGGGATTGATACCGATATGGTCGCGCGCGTCGCCGCAGAGGTGAAGGCCGCCAAAGATACAGGGCTTCAGCTGTGCCTTGTCATCGGTGGCGGCAACATCTTTCGCGGGATGGCGGGTGCCGCCAAAGGCATGGACCGTGCGCAGGCCGATTACATGGGTATGCTTGCCACCGTGATGAACGCGCTCGCGATGCAAAATGCGCTCGAACAGATTGGCGTCAATACTCGTGTTCAATCGGCAATCCAGATGGATGCAGTCTGCGAGCCAGTGATCCGGAGACGCGCCGAACGCCATCTCGAAAAGGGCAGAGTGGTGATCTTTGCGGCGGGCGTCGGCAGCCCTTATTTCACCACCGACAGCGGCGCTGCGTTGCGTGCGGCAGAAATGAAGTGCGATGCGCTATTCAAGGGGACATCGGTCGATGGCGTGTATGATGCCGATCCGAAGAAAGTTGCAAGCGCAACTCGTTTCGAAACGGTGACTTACGATCGTGTTCTGTCTGATAATTTGAAGGTCATGGATGCGAGCGCAGTTGCATTGTGCCGCGATAATAATATCCCCATCATCGTCTTTTCGATCCGTGAGCAAGGAAACCTTGCGCGGGTGCTGGCAGGCGAGGGTGTTTCGACAATTGTGAAGAATTAGGAGCAGGATCAATGCCGGAATTCGACAAAGGCGACCTTGAAAGGCGCATGAAAGGGGCGATTGAATCGCTCAGACACGATTTGAGTGGTCTGCGCACGGGGCGCGCGAATACGTCGCTGCTCGATCC
>JANOQL010000335.1:0-5113 GCA_031414835.1 Sphingomonadales bacterium
TACCGCTTCGAGCCCGCGGACGGTGGTTTCGACTTCGGGAAGCTCTGGCACGCCCAGGCGGCTAATCGGTGCAGGACAGCGCGGCAAGTGCTTCCCTTGCGACATGTGTGTGACTAGGGGGCGTCATGCCTCATCCTATCCTTATCGCACCCTCGATCCTTTCGGCCGATTTTGCCCGACTCGGCGAAGAAGTGCGCGCTATCGATGCGGCAGGTGCCGACTGGATTCATGTCGATGTGATGGACGGGCATTTTGTGCCCAATCTCACAATCGGTCCGATGGTCGTCAAAGCGCTGCGTCCGCATTCCGCCAAGCCCTTCGACGTTCATCTGATGGTTTCGCCTGTCGATCATCTGATTGAGGCTTTTGCCGAGGCCGGATCGGATATCATTACGATCCATCAGGAAGCAGGGCCGCATCTTCACCGGTCGATACAGCGCGTGAAGACCTGTGGGAAACTCGCAGGCGTATCGCTCAACCCGGCAACGCCTGCCAAGATGCTCGACTATGTGATCGAGGATGTCGATCTGGTTCTGGTGATGAGTGTCAATCCCGGATTTGGCGGGCAAAGCTTTATCGAAAGCCAGTTGCGCAAGATCGAATCGCTTCGCAAAATGATCGATAAAACCGGCAAGGACATCAGACTCGAAGTCGATGGTGGGATCGATGCGGCAACGGCCCCGCGCGTGATCGCGGCCGGAGCCGATGTGTTGGTTGCAGGAACAGCCAGTTTCAAAGGCGGGGCAGTTGCGTATGCGGGGAACATTGCGGCGTTGCGAGGCTGATCGTTCATCATGGCCGATCAAGACGATGATACCTCTCCGATTCCCGCTGGACGCCAGCTCATGCGCGTGCGCGAGCAAGGCGAATCGTTGACCGCGCGATTGTCAGCACAGTTTGTGCGGTTGACATGGCGGACGCCGCTTCACCGGATGCGGTTGAAGGGCCGGTATCCGCTCAAGCTGCTTGCAGTCCCTGACGACCCCATTGCGGGCAACGCAGACGACGGAGCCGCATTGGCCGAGGGGCAGATTGCTCGCTTTGGTGAGGTTTGTCTGTTCGCCAATGCCTTTGCCCTTGAAGCCAAAAGCCCGCCCTTTTCCGACCATATCCAGCGCTTCGGCTTCTTGCGCGATCTGGCCGCTGGATCGAGCCGCGCCGAAGCGGCACCGATCGCCGAAGCGCTTGTGCGATTGTGGATCGAGATGCACGGAGAGCGCGTCACCGAAAGTGGTTGGCGCGCCGATTTATGGGGCTGGCGCATCCTCAACTGGGCGGCCCATGCGCCGCTTATCCTGTCGAGCACCGATCTTGTTTACAGATCATCTGTGCTGAACGCGCTTGCCAGGGGTGCCAGACATCTCGATCGCGCTGCGGATCGTGCCCCTGCGGGCTTGCCGCGGGTCGCCGCATGGACTGGTCTTACCGCCGCAGGGCTGCTGATTGCGGGCGGCGATCACCGTCGCAGCTATGGCGAAGCGGGATTGGCCAAGGCGCTGGCAGGCGCAATGACAATCGATGGCGGATTGATATGTCGAACACCGGCCGCGCAAGCCGAGGCGATTACGCTGCTGGCCATGCTCCGACGGGTCTACGATGCACGCCGGGTCGAAATGCCCGCGCCAATCGCGCAAAGCCTTGCCGCGCTTGTGCCGCCGCTTCTTGGCTGCCGGATGGGCGATGGCGGGCTGTCAAGCTGGCAAGGCAGCCGTCCGCTTGAAGACAAGTTCATCACCGCCATCGTGGCTGCATCGGGGGTGCGCACCCGTCCACTCGCGCAGGCACGCGACTGGGGATATCAGCGCGTTGCCGGGGGATCGACAATATTGGTATGCGATGCCGCGCCGCCTCCGTTGGGCCGCGTGTCCGAAAAAGGCTGCGCGTCGACACTCGCGTTCGAGCTGAGCGATGGCGACCACCGGCTGATCGTCAACTGTGGCGGGGCCAATGGCGGCGGTGCGCGCGTGAAGGGCGCGCTTGCAGATGGCCTCAGAACCACTGCGGCCCATTCGACGCTGACGCTGTCTGACAGCAATTCGACCGCCGTTCTTGGTGATGGCGCACTGGGAAAAGGCGTGACCGAAGTCGAGCTCGATCGCGAAGACGGCGAAGACCGCACCCGCATCGAGGCGCGGCACGACGGGTATCGCAAACGGTTCGGCCTCGATCACAGGCGAACGCTGATCCTCAATCGCGATGGACGTGAGCTTCACGGCGAAGATCAGCTTTTGCCAGCGGGTGGCCGGAAACAGTCGATGGTCGCAGGTTTTGCCTTGCGCTTTCACCTTGCCCCCGGCGTCGAAGTGACACCGACCGCCGACGGGCAGGCGGCACTGCTCAGGATCGAGCGCGGGCCATTATGGCAGTTTCGCTGCCGCGGCGGGGCGTTGTCAGTTGATGACAGTCTGTGGGTCGATGCCAATGGCGTGCCGCAACCGACAAAACAGCTTGTCGTCCACGCCGAGGCACCGCCGGGCGGGGCCAATATTTCGTGGATACTGAAGCGCGCCGGTTGACTTTGATCCCCCCGCTCTCCAGCGGGCGGCGCAATCGGGATCGGGGATTATGAGATGACGGAAGTGACTATACGCCGCGCGCTCTTGAGCGTTTCGGACAAGACGGGGCTAGTCGAACTGGGACAAGCACTGGCGGCTCATGGCGTTGAGCTTGTTTCGACCGGCGGCACCGCCAAAGCCTTGCGTGAGGCCGGGTTGATTGTGCGCGACATTGCCGATTTGACCGGCTTTCCCGAAATGATGGACGGCCGGGTCAAAACGCTTCATCCCAAGGTGCATGGCGGGTTGCTGGCAGTCCGCGACAATACCGAACACATGGCCGCGATGGAGGCGCATGAGATCGGCGCGATCGATCTTGTCGTCGTCAATCTTTATCCGTTTGCCGAAACAGTCACGCGCGGCGCAGATCGCGATGAAGTGATCGAGAATATCGACATTGGCGGGCCTTCGATGGTGCGGTCAGCGGCGAAAAACCATGCGTTCGTTGCGATCGTCACCGATCCGGCAGATTATGCCAGCGTCACCAAAGGTGCGACCTCGCTCGACGAGCGCAAGGCATTGGCCGCAAAAGCCTATGCGCTGACCGCGCAATATGATGCGACAATCGCGTCCTGGTTTGCCTTTGCCGATCAAGGGCTGCAATTTCCTGAAACACTCTCCATCCCGCTCAAACGCGCACAAGAATTGCGCTACGGCGAAAATCCACACCAGCAGGCAGCGCTTTATCTGCCAGCGGGTCCAGCGACGCTAGGCATTGGCCAGGCCGAGCAGATCCAGGGGAAGGCGCTCAGCTACAACAATTATAACGATGCCGATGCCGCGCTCGAACTGGTTGCAGAATTTGCGGGCGGACCGCCGACTGTCGTCATCGTTAAGCACGCCAATCCGTGCGGCGTTGCGACAGGCGACACACTGATCGAAGCCTATACAGCTGCGCTTGCGTGCGACAGCGTTTCGGCGTTCGGCGGCATCATCGCGTGCAACCGACCGCTTGACGGACCGACGGCAGAGGCGATTAGCGGCATCTTCACAGAGGTTGTGGTCGCACCGGGTGCCGATGACGCTGCGCGTGCGGTGTTTCGGGCAAAGAAGAACCTGCGGCTGTTGCTGTGCAACGATTTCGCCGATCCCAACCGCGCCGGATCGACGCTCAAGTCGATTGCCGGAGGATATCTTGTCCAGAGCCGTGACAATGGCCGCATCACCCAAGAAGACCTTAAAACCGTCACCAAACGCGATCCGACCGCACAGGAACTTGCCGACTGCCTGTTTGCGTGGACCGTGGCCAAACACACCAAGTCGAACGCGATCGTCTACGCCAAAGACGGCGTGACGGCAGGCATCGGGGCTGGCCAGATGAATCGCCGCGATTCGGCAAGGATCGCCGCGATCAAGGCGCGCGAGGCCGCTGAAACGCATGGCTGGGCCGCGCCGCGCACGATCGGCAGTGCGGTGGCTTCGGATGCCTTTTTCCCGTTCGCCGACGGATTGCTTGCGGCGGCAGAGGCAGGCGCAACCGCTGTCATCCAGCCCGGCGGATCGATCCGTGACGATGAAGTCATCGCGGCGGCCGATGCCGCAGGGCTGGCGATGGTGTTCACCGGAATGCGGCATTTCCGGCATTAACGTCGCTTTAGCGGTTTCCGGTCCAGCTTTTGGCAGGGATCTGGGGAACCGCGATGAGGATTATCCGCTACAGCACGGCAAAGCTGGCGATGGGGCTTGGTGCCAGCATCTTGATGACGATGTTTTCGTTCGTCTTGTTGCAAAGCGATCGTGGCAAGGTTGCTTTTGCAGGGTTCGTCTTTGTCGTGGTTGGCCCGTTGCTGGCACTCGGCACGATCAAGCTGCTTGTCGGAGACAGGCTCGCTCTGCGCTTTGACAACCGTTCGATCGAGATCGGCACGATGTGGCGACGGCGGCTGTTTTCGTGGCCCGAGATTGCGTCGATCGGTATGAACGAAGTCAGCAGCTATGCTCTGTATGGCCTGGTCAAGACCGGAACCAGCCATTCGCTGACGATCAAGACGCAAGGGGGGCTGTTTGGCGCAAAGTCCTATAACATTTCGAAGGCGTTTCTCGACATTGGTAAAGCTGAATATGTTGCGCTTCCCGATCAGCTGGCGCGGGCAAAAGAGGGGGCGATGCCCGAGGCGAATATTCCCCGCCACGTTCCACACCCAATCGTGATGCCCGATACGCCGATGCCAGAAAAGGCATTCGATGCCGATGCTGTGTTCGCGCGCTACATTGAAAAGCAGCGCGAACAGCCAGAAGCCACTCCGATGCTCAATGGCGCGCCATTGCCTGTCGTTGCCAGTGGCAGGCCGCAGCGGGCAGGGTTCGGAAGAAAGGGGCTTTGAACGCAAGATTTGGGACGCGCGGGCCGAAATGGCGTGCGAGATCGGGCTTCATCACAACGAAAGCCCAAATCCATGACGTATCGCATCGAACCCCTCAGCCTTGAGGCATTTGCGCCATTGTTCGCGATGAACGATGCCGAGCTTGCCCTGCAAAATGCGAGGCGTGTCACCGCCACTGGCCCCGGCTTCCCGTGCCGCGTTAGCCTCGAAGATGCCAATGAGGGCGAGACGTTG
>JANOQL010000336.1:0-1583 GCA_031414835.1 Sphingomonadales bacterium
CCCATCGCGAGACCGAAATTATCGGCAACGAAATAGGCAAAGCCCAGCGCCATGCCGATGACCGCGCGGATGACGAGCTGCCCCGATCGCGCAATTCCAAAGCCCGCAACCGCGCCCAGCAACGGCATCAGCAGCGCTGACAACGGGCTCGATATCTTGTGCCATAGCCCCGCCTCGAGCGCCGATGTCGGTCGTCCGGCAGCGTCCAGATCGGCAATCGCAGCACGCAATTCGCCGAGCGACAGGCTGTCGGCTGCCACATCGGCAAGCGTGAATTGGTCGGGTCGGATTCCGCTGCCGACGATGATCGTGCCAAGTTCGGCTGCCTTGCCGCTGGCAACATCGAACGATCGGGCATTCTCGATCCGCCAGCCGGCATCGGCAGGGCGGCCCTGTGGCGCGGTGATGATTGTCTTGAGCGCGCCCTGTTCGCGGGCGTAGATGGTGATGCCTTCAAGCCGGGTGGCAGCCCCCCGGCCAATAACGGTTCGCGCCTGAATCAGATTGTCGCCATCGCGAACCCACACGTTGATCTGCGCGCGATTATCGGGCGGCACGGGGCCATATTCGACCTTTTTCCAGCGTTCGAGCGCAAACGACGCCCGTGCGACGATGCGATCGTTGAACACAAATGACGTCACGGCCACCAACATGCTGGCCAGCACGAGCGGTGCCAGTACCTGGTGCGCCGAAAGCCCCGATGCCTTCAGCGCGACGATTTCGCTGTTCTGGTTCAGCGTGGCTAGCGTGACCAGCGTGCCGAGCAGCACCGAAAACGGCAGCACGAACGCGATGATCTGCGGCGTCCTGAGGCCGACATACCGCCACACATCGCCGCCATCATTGCCTGACACTGCCAGAATCTTTCCCGATTCGCTCAGCAGGTCGAGCGTCTGGAGAATGAGGACGAGCGCGAACACTACGGCAAATGTCCGCAGCAGGAATGTGCGCGCCATATACAGGCTGATCGTTCGTGACGGAAAAAAGCTGTTGGCCATGACCCGATCCTTTTCAGGCTGCTGCCAGTTGCGGTTCGCGGCGTGCGAACAACCGGCGAATGGCAGCTCCAGCCTGGCCCGCAACGCGATCAATAGCCCCGATCGGCTGCCCGCCGGGCACATGCGCGATGGTATAATACATCCAGCCGATCAACGCTGCGAACAGCACGAACGGTATCCACAGCGCAAGGAAGGGATCGACCCGGCCAAGGCTGCCGATGCTTTCGGCATATTCGTTGACCTTGTGGTAGGCGACAACCATGATGATCGCCAGAAATATGCCGATCCCCGATGCCGATCGCTTGGGCGGCACTGCGAGCGCCAGCGCCAGCATCGGCAGCAGCAGCATGATCGCAACTTCGACAATCCGGTAATGGAAATTGGCCCGGCTTTCATTGCGCAGCATTGGCGGGGATTTGGCATCGCTGCCTATTGCGACAAGTTCGGGGATCGTTCGCTCCCGGTCTTTCCCGCCGCGATTGCGGAACGCTTCGATGCGCGGAAGGTCGATCGGCAGATCGTGACTGGTGAAATTCAGGATGCGCGGGGCTTCATATTTTGGCGCGTTGTGAACAAGGACACCAT
>JANOQL010000337.1:0-2684 GCA_031414835.1 Sphingomonadales bacterium
TGAACGTCACTCGAAACTCCTGAATCTTGGTGCGAACGGTGAATTTCAACAAGCCTGTCCATTTCCGAAGCGACTTGTTCGGGCGGGCAATATGTGAAAGTCACCCCTTCTCGGGTAGGCGAATTCGCCATCGACTTCCAATCGCCCTTGACCAACTCCAATTCAATCGAGTTACCTTGAGAGTCAATTCCGTCGGTTGTCGTTTGGCTCCTCAAAAGCGCCGCGTGCAGTTCCTTGATGTAAGAGGTCGTGAGGTGGCGATCCCCTTTGACGAAATCGAACACACCATCAAGCGCGTCTTTTTGATCACGAAGAAGTTGTAAAACCACTTCTTTTGGTTTGTTTGTAGTTCCGTGGCTGAGTAACTCAGCTTGGAAACCATGTTCAATCAATGTCTGGGTGACGCCTCGTTCGATTTCGTAAAGATTTTCTAGAACGCCAGTTTCAATCGCCCACTCTCGGCTCAACCTCTCGGTAAAATTGTCGAGGTGCTCAGATCCTTTCAAACGCGTTCGTTGCTCTGTCCAAATCGCTTTGATGCCTTGGATTTCCGAAGCGCTAAGCGCTGCATGCGATGACGCGAGATCGGTAATACCCGTTTCAGGATCCCAAATCGGCTTAATTTTTGCACTGATCATGCTGACTATCTAACTCGATTGCGAAAATTCCTCAACATTGGAGTTATCAGCAATCAAAGACACATAAATACAGTAATAAGGTGCTCCCGCTGCTGATATCTGATGTCGATTTCTCCTATGCATTTCCCTGTTTGTTCTTGACATTTGGGCAGGCTTCTGCCTAACACAGCGCCATGTCCGGAAGCGCTTTTGCAACTGGGCAGGCCCGTTCGGGCGGGGGCGGATGGCCGGTTTTCGCGATACCGGTGCAAAGCCTTTCGACAGAACCGGGCTTCGGGCTTGGTCCGCCGTCGCGAAGTCTACGCTTCGCTATGGCGGACGACCAAGCTGCGCACGGTGCCAGGTAGTGGCCGTGCAAGTGCCCGAGGTCCGTCAGCATGGACATTGCCTGTGGCCGTAACGTGCGATGACGGGGCGGCCAGCGGCGGCATCGGGACCGATGCCGGGATGTACGGCGAAGGCAGCTTAGGCGCGCCCAGCCTCGGGAGGCAGGCTTGACCTCACAAGCCCGCCACTTGCACCGCATCCCGGATTGCAAACCAGCCGACGTCACAGAAATCATCGTACGGCGTCATGTCCTTTCTCGAATGGGCCTGTCCGATACTTTGGCACCGGGGCCAGTCCACCCGGCAAGATTTACGACCCCACGCGGCGCACATCGTGCGGCCCGCGCTTTTCGCGTGCCCGATGCAGCTAGCTTTTGAGCGCGACCTGTCAGTGTCGGGTTCGCGCGAAGGCGCAAAGGCGCGAAGTGAGGGTGGCACAAGCATCTTTCCCTCTGCGACCTCTGCGCCCTCTGCGTGAACCAGATGATTTCACGCAGAGGGCGCAGAGGCCGCAGAGGAGGACGGTGTGGGGCGCAGCATATCAATCTCTAGCCGATGCGCGCAGTCCGGAGAATTGGTTCTCCTGCCTGCGGCACGCGCCCTTGGCGGCTTTGCGCAAGGCAGCGCCAGAGCGTCAGGACGAAGCCCCGAGGCGCGGCGTCGCGCGCCAACATGGCCTCAACTTCGTCAACTTCCGGCCATTACCCACCCACTTGGCTGAGCGGTACGCAACAACGCTGGTGGCTCAGAAATCGAGGATCGGCATCACCATCGGCGCGCCGGTCAGGCTCGATGACCCCTCCAACGCCTTCAGCGCGAGGTCGATCGCGCTGCCGGGTGCCTCGTGCGTTGTCATGACGACCATGACGCCGCCATCAGCGGCTTCGCCGCGCTGGATCATGCTTTCGATCGACACGCCTGCATCGCGCATTGCTGCGGTCAGTTCCGCAAGCACGCCCGTCCGGTCAGCCACGGTAAAGCGCATGTAGTACCGGCCTTCGCGTTTTCCCCAACTCCCGCGCGGGGCATCGGCAAGGCTTGCGACGGGCATGGCAAAGGCCGGGCCTGCCTCACCGCGCGCAATGTCGATCAGATCGCCGACAACCGCACTCGCGGTCGGCCCCTCGCCTGCCCCGCGCCCTTCGAACAGCAACCGCCCGACATAATTGCCCTCGGCAACCACCGCGTTCATCGCCCCTGCGACATGCGCGAGCGGATGGCTGACCGGCACGAGGCTCGGCACGACGCGTTGCAACAATGCGCCCTCCATGGTCTCGGCAAGCCCGACCAGCCGGACGCGGAAGCCCAGTGCGCGAGCCTCGGCAATGTCGCCCGCCACGATCGACCGTATGCCCGATGCCTCCACCCCACCAAAATCGATCCGCGTCCCGAACGCGAGCGATGACAGGATCGACAATTTGTGTGCGGCATCGATGCCGTCGATGTCGAAGCTCGGATCGGCCTCGGCATAGCCCATTGCCTGAGCATCAGCGAGCACGTCTGCGAAATCGCGGCCGTCTGCTTCCATCGTCGTGAGGATGTAATTGCAGGTGCCGTTGAGGATACCATAGACGCGCGCGATCTCGTTGGCCGCAGCGCCTTCGCGCAAGCCCTTGATCACCGGAATGCCGCCTGCGACCGCCGCTTCATACTTGAACGGCACGCCCGCCGCCTCGGCCGCTGCTGCCAGTTCGAGCCCGTGATGCGCGACCATCGCCTT
>JANOQL010000338.1:0-2857 GCA_031414835.1 Sphingomonadales bacterium
CCGCCCGCTGGCCGGGAAACGCGTGGCTTTGGTCGCGCACCCGGCTTCGGTGACGGCCGATCTCACGCACAGCCTCGATGCGCTGGTCGCAGCAGGCATCAATGTCACCGCTGCATTCGGGCCGCAGCATGGACTTCGCGGCGACAAGCAGGACAACATGGTCGAAAGCCCCGATTTCGACGATCCGGTCCACGGCATTCCCGTGTTCAGCCTCTACGGCGATGTCCGTCGCCCGACGGAGCAGTCGATGCACACATTCGATGTCGTGCTGGTCGACTTGCAGGATGTCGGATGCCGGATTTACACCTTCATCACGACATTGCTCTACATGCTCGAGGCGGCAGCGGCGCACGGCAAATCGGTCTGGGTGCTTGATCGGCCCAACCCGGCGGGCCGACCTGTTGAGGGGCTGACGCTGCTCCCCGGCTATGAGAGCTTTGTCGGTGCCGGCCCGATCCCGATGCGCCACGGGCTGACCTTGGGTGAGTTGGGGCAATGGTTCGTCGATCACTTCAAGCTCGATATGGATTATCGCGTGATCGAAATGACGGGGTATGAACCCGATGCCGCGCCCGGCTTCGGATGGCCCGCCGACCGCATCTGGATCAATCCGAGCCCCAATGCCGCGAACCTCAACATGGCGCGCGCTTACGCGGGCACAGTGATGCTCGAGGGCACAACGCTGAGCGAGGGCAGGGGCACGACGCGCCCGCTCGAACTGTTCGGCGCGACTGATATCGTCGCGCGCGACGTGATCGCCGAAATGCGGAGGATCGCGCCTGCCTGGCTGAACGGCTGCGTGCTGCGTGAGATTGCGTTCGAGCCGACCTTTCACAAGCATGTCGGCCAACTGTGCCATGGCGTGCATATCCATGCCGAGGGGGCGTTTTACGATCATGCTGCGTTCACGCCGTGGCGGTTGCAGGCAGCAGCGTTCAAGGCAATCCGCAACCTCTATCCCGATTATCCGCTCTGGCGCGGCGAAGAGTTCAAATATGAATATACCCAAGGCCACCTTGCGATCGACGTGATCAACGGCGGGCCGGGATTGCGGCACTGGGTCGATGATCCATCCGCAACGCCAGAATCGCTTGACGCGCTCGCACGCGCCGATGAAGATGGCTGGGAGGGCGAGCGGCAAAACTATCTGCGATACTAGGGGCAAACTCTGGTCGCAGGCGAAAGGTGAGGATGACCGAGATTGCCACTGCGGGGGTTAGCCCTGCCGCGACCAAGCCCAATTCATTGCGGCTGACGCTCTGGATCCTACTGATCGTTTACATCTTCAATTTTCTCGACCGGCAGATCGTCAATATCCTCGCTCAACCGATCAGCCGTGAGCTTGGTCTTTCCGATACCCAGATCGGGCTGATGACCGGGATCGCGTTTGCGGCTTTTTACACGCTCCTCGGCATACCCATCGCGCGCTATTCGGATCGCCCGACGACAAACCGGGTCGGGCTGATTTCGGTGTCTCTTGTTATCTGGTCGGCGATGACGGCAGTTTCGGGTGTTGCGCAGAATTTCGTGCAACTGCTGCTCGCGCGGATCGGCGTTGGGGTGGGGGAGGCGGGCTGCACGCCTGCCGCGCACTCTTTGATTGCCGATCTGGCGCCGCCTGAAAAACGCGCGTCGGCAATTTCTTTTTATTCGCTTGGCATCCCGATCGGCAGCCTGCTTGGGATGGTGATGGGTGGGCTTGTTGCCGATGCTTATGGCTGGCGCGCGGCGTTTTTCCTCGCTGGCGCGCCGGGAATCGCCATGGCAATTATCGTCTGGCTCGTTTTGCGCGATCCGAGAATGGCGACGGCTGTCGCCAGCCGTCAGGCGGCACCCACGATGTCGACCAAAGATGCGCTTAAGGAAATCATGGGATCGCGTGCGTTCGTCTATCTGATGATCGGAGGCGCTGCTGCAGCATTTCTGGGCTATGGCAAGGCGACGTGGACGACGATTTTCTTCCAGCGAACGCACGAATTGTCGCCAGGCGAAGTCGGCCTGTGGTTCGGGATCGGCGGCGGTATTGCCGGCATCATCGGGACGTTTGCCGGTGGGTATCTGGCCGACAGGTTCGGGAAGACCAACCGTCGCCATGTGCTGACCGCCCCTGCGATCGGGATGACGCTGGCGATACCGATCGCGATATCGGCCTATTGGGTTCAGGACTGGCGGGTTTCGCTGGTGCTGATCCTGCTGCCGACACTGCTCAACGCGCTTTATGTCGGGCCGACCTATTCCTGCGCGCAAGGGCTGGTGCCGCTACGGGCGCGGGCGATGGCGAGTGCCGTCATGCTCTTTGCGCAAAACCTGATCGGGCTGGGGCTGGGGCCGCTATTCTTCGGAATCCTGTCCGATGTCGTCAAACCGATGGCAGGCGATGAAAGCGTCCGCTGGGTGCTCTATGGCGCAGCGTTCATGGGGCTGATCCCGAGCTTCTTTTTCTGGCGCGCGAGTTTGCGACTGAACACCGAGCTTGATCGGAAGGCGTAGCGCGGGCACGATTTAGCGACGCTAAAACGCCCTCGCACAAGCCCGGCCAGCGCGCGAAGCATCGACTGACGACGGCGTGGCTTAGCCACGACGGGCTGAATCAGCAAGAAGAGGTTCGCGCAGAGCCGCAGAGGCCGCAGAGGCCGCAGAGGCCGCAGAGGCCGCAAAGGACTAGAGGATATTCACGCGGAGGCGCGGAGGGATATTGGGACAGCCAAAGGCTAGCCCCTCCCCAAATCTTTGCGCCCTCTGCGAACTCTGCGTCTCTGCGCGAACCCGATCTTCCTTTTCTTCTTTGGTCCTTCGGGGTTTTGGGTGAACCCAAACCCAATCAGCCACGACAAAGCGGCGTCCGTGTGAAAACACG
>JANOQL010000339.1:0-3059 GCA_031414835.1 Sphingomonadales bacterium
TCGAAATTGAGGCGCACGCGACGCAGGCACTTGCCGACCGGGGCACTGTGCCACAATCGGCAGCCAAGGCGCTGTGGGACTGGTGGGCGACCAAGCCTGTCATCGACGTGGCGGCGATCGACGCGATCGAAGCCGTCACCAAGCACGATGTGATCGCGTTCCTCACCTGGGTTGCAGAACAAGTGGGCGATGAAGCGCGTTTCATGCACCAGGGGATGACGAGTTCGGACGTGCTCGATACCTGCCTTGCGGTGCAACTGGCGCGTGCGACCGACATTTTGCTCGACGATCTCGACGCACTGCTCGCCGCGATCGAAAAGCGCGCGTTCGAACACAAGATGACGCCGTGCATCGGCCGCAGCCACGGCATCCATGCCGAACCTGTCACCTTCGGACTCAAGATGGCTGAGGCCTATGCCGAGTTCGCGCGCAACAAAGCCCGGCTGATCGCAGCGCGGGCAGACATTGCCACCTGCGCGATCTCGGGCGCGGTCGGGACGTTCGCCAATATCGATCCGGCGGTCGAGTCTTATGTCGCAGGCAAGCTGGGGCTGAGCATCGAGCCCGTCTCGACGCAGGTCATCCCTCGTGACCGTCATGCGATGTATTTCGCCACACTCGGCGTCATCGCCTCATCGATCGAGCGGCTCGCCACCGAAATCCGCCACCTCCAGCGCACCGAAGTTTTGGAAGCCGAGGAATATTTCTCGCCCGGCCAGAAGGGTTCGAGCGCGATGCCGCACAAGCGCAACCCGATCCTGACCGAAAACCTCACCGGCCTTGCGCGCATGGTGCGCAGCGCAACAATCCCTGCAATGGAGAATGTGGCGCTGTGGCATGAACGTGACATCAGCCATTCGTCGGTCGAACGCTATATCGGCCCCGATGCGACGATCACACTCGATTTTGCCCTCGCGCGGCTGACCGGCGTGATAGACAAGCTGCTCGTCTATCCTGCGCGGATGCAGAAGAACCTCGATAAAATGGGCGGCCTTGTCCACTCGCAACGCGTCCTCCTCGCACTGACACAGGCCGGCGTCAGCCGCGAAGACGCCTATACGCTCGTCCAGCGCAACGCGATGCAGGTGTGGGAATCGGATGGCGCGCTATCGCTGCTCGAATTGCTCAAGGCCGATCCGCAAGTGACGGCGGCGTTGGGCGCGTCCGAACTCGAAGAGAAGTTCGATCTCGGCTATCATTTGAAGCACGTCGACACGATTTTCGAACGCGTGTTTGGCCGCGATCAAGGATAATCATGGCGCTTAGGATGCATCCCTCGCTCGCTGTGCATGTCGGCGACTGGTTGAAGACTGAAATCGTTGATCCCGCTGGTGTCAGCGTCACCGCGCTCGCCGCGCATTTCGGCGTTTCGCGTCAGGCCTTGAGCACGCTGCTCAACGGCAATGCGAGCCTGTCCGCCGATATGGCGATCCGCTTTGAAAAGGCGTTCGGCGTGAAGGCCGATGCGCTGCTGCGGATGCAAACCACATATGAACTCGCCAGCGCGCGCAAACGCGAAGCCGAAATCAGGGTCAGCAAACTCGCAATGGCCGCCTAACGGCTTGCGACAAGACTTTGGGGGATAGCGTTCTGAACTCTGGCTTCGAAAGCTGCCTTTGCCTCGGAGCCGATCCATGGTGGACTTGGGGTTCACCCAAAGCACCAAAGGCCCAAAGGATCTGATCGCGTTCGGGCTGCGGTTGCACTGCCTTTGGTTCTTTGGGGCTTCGGGTGAAACCGGTATCCGACGACTTCACAGCCTTTACGGCTGATCTCGACGACATTGCGGTCTTTGGCCGATCTATTCGAGAACGCTGAAAGCGGACGCTATTTTGCCACTCAATCACTGTGACCGAATAGCGGGTTTTGGGTGAATTCTGTTGGAAAACTCCCACCCACCGTGGTCTTCAATAATTTTTGGTAACAATGATCCAAGCGCGCTGCACATGCCGCATCATTCTTACTTTTGAGAGCAGCAAGTTGTTGGATCATTGCCGCTCGTGTCTGCTCGCGGACTTTTTCAACAGAATTGGGTGGAAAACGGTCGCTGGCTACCTTGTCTTTGACAGCACCGCCGCTCGCAGCATCAGGCCCCAATACGCCAGAAGTAAGGAGTGGGGTATCCAGATCACATTATACCGCCAGAATATCGAATTTAGACCTGCGACAGTATCGCAAATCAGAGCGGCGATGAACATTACTGCCATGACCGTGGAAGCCCAAAAGCGAATTGTTCCTGCGTAATTCCAACTCAGCAATTCGGCTCCCCCGTGATAATTTCGCAAACAGGCCCAAGTCAGGACAGCTATGAAGGGCGCGGACACTGTCGCCAGATACATATCCTGAGCCAGCGGTATCCCAATCGAGTCAGCGTTGGGGTCGAGTAGGCCAGACTGCAATAGCGAAGGATAATATAGGGAGCTCGTGGCAACGAAACCCAATGGAACGCATGCCGAAAGGAACCAGACCGGCCATCGCTGCTGCGGCGTGAACAATTGCATGACCCTTGTTTATCACCTGAATGATGGTCCGCAACTGGGGCGATTGTCGCCGAGTCGGACCAACGTGAATGAACGTCGGCTTTTGCTGTTTCCCATTTAGAACCAGACAGTCAGCTCCCCCCAACAGAGCGCCGCCCACCGTATCGCTGTATAGGATAATTCGCGCTCGTGTTCCGCCCCTGTTCTTGACAGGATCATGCCTATGGGGCTAATGCCCGCCGCGTCACTTCACCCGTTGCTAGCGCAGTTGGGGTGGCAAGGCGCTGAGGGATTTCGATCCCGAGGCAACGGCTGGTGCGACACAGGGTCGTGCGGCAGGGTACCGTCTCCTCGACGAAACAGGAGCAGTCCTTGCGCGGAAGCCAGTCCGGGCATGTCGGTGATCTAACGGGTGCCCGAAAGGCATCAATTCGGTCATCATCGGTGGCGGACCTTCGGGGACAGCCATCGGGGCGTTGCGGGGTCGTTATGAGCGCCTCTCCCTGCACACGTCGGCATGTGGCACCGGGCATGCGATGGGATCCGGTTCGGGTGTTCCCCGACACAATCCCTGTCTTT
>JANOQL010000340.1:0-3935 GCA_031414835.1 Sphingomonadales bacterium
AGCATCTGGACGTGGGCGATCATCGTTTCGCAATGGCAGCGGATGCGCAAAGTCAGCGCATCGAGCGAGGCATTCGAACGCGAATTCTGGAAAGCTGGTGACATCGACAAATATGCCGACAACGCCAAGGGCAGCGACGTGCCGAGCGCGCGGATTGTGTCTTCAGGTCTGGGCGAATGGCGGCGTTCGACGCGCGGGCCTATCGATCGTGAAGGCACGCGTGCGCGGCTCGCCACGGTGATGGGTGCGACGATTGCGGCGGAGATCGACAAGCTTTCCGACCGGCTCAATATTCTTGCCACCGTCTCGAGCGCCGCGCCGTTTGTCGGGCTGTTCGGCACCGTCTGGGGCATCATGCGCAGCTTCACCGCGATTGCCGCCGAACAGAATTCGTCGCTCGCGGTGGTCGCCCCCGGGATTGCCGAGGCGCTGTTTGCAACCGCGCTGGGGCTGTTCGCCGCGATCCCGGCGCTGATCGCATATAACCGGTTCGGGCATGTGCTCAACCGGCTGGAGGCGCGGCTTAACCGCTTTGCCGACGGGTTTCATGCCATGTTAAGCCGCGAACTGGAGCTGGAGCGATGAGGGACGAGCACCAAATTTCACCCCTCCCTTCTAAGGGAGGGGAAAGGGGTGGGTGTCCGCGTAGCGGAGCAAATCCCGATGCGTCAATGTTTTGTTCGCCTTCGGCGACACCCACCCCCAACCCCTCCCTTGGAAGGGAGGGGCTTTAATCCATGGCCATTTCCCCTCTCCCGTCTCAGCGCGGGCGTCATCGCACAAAGCCGATGGCCGAGATCAACGTTACCCCGATGGTCGATGTCATGCTGGTGCTGCTGATCATCTTCATGGTCACCGCGCCGCTGATGACGGCAGGCGTCGAGGTGAAGCTGCCCGAAAGCCGCGCCAAGGCATTGGCGCAAGAGGCTGAGCCGGTGCAGATTTCGATCGATAATAGCGGCGCTGTGTTCATCGATGACACGCCAATCACCGCTGACGAACTCCCGTCGCGCCTCGCCGCTGTTGCCGAACGCGGTGGGGCCGAACCCCCTCAAGTGTATCTCCGCGCCGATACCGCGCTCGATTATGGCGCGGTGATGCGCGTGATGGGCGAGTTGAACCGCGCGGGCCTCAATCGCGTGGCGCTGCTGACGACGAGCGGTCCGGCACCACGCTGATGGATCGCGCCGACCGATCAGGGCTGGCAGTTGCCGTCGCAGGCCATGTGGCGCTGTTTGCCGCGCTATCGGTCGGCTTGATGACCGTTCCCCAGCTCGATCCGATCAAGTCCGATCCGATCGAAGTCGAACTGGTGGAGGATGTTGCGCTGACATCGACCGCCCCCGATCCGGTTGCCGATTTCCCCGCGTCTGCGCCTGCTGCGGCCTCAGAACCCGAACTGATGGCCATAGCTGAGCCAATACCTCTGCCCCCCGCGCCCCAGCCAGTTGCCCGTCCAGCGCCAAAGCCTGTCCAGCAACCGCAAACGCGGCCTGCGCCAACCTCAAAGCCAGTCCGCGCGCAGCCACAGCCAACGGCAAAACCCGCCGCCAAACCGCAGCCGCAGCAGCGCGCACCGCAAACCGCGTCTCGGACCAACGACACACGCGACCGCCGCCGCCCCGATCGCAGCCCGGGCCTGTCACGCGACCTTGTGTCGGGTTTATCGGACACGCCGTCGGCCAAGCCTGCCGCAAAGCCCGGACGCGGGGCCACAAGCGGCACGCCTGCGGCCGCCGCAGGTCCAGCTGTCACTGCATCGCTCGGGGCCGAAGTGCGCCGACAGATCAAACCGCACTGGAAATCGCCGACAGGAGCCGATGTCGAATTACTCCGGGTAACGGTGATTGCTCGCCTGAATCGAGACGGCAGCCTGGCCGGTCCACCAGAGGCGCTGACACCGACCGGAGTAAACGACAGCAACCGTGCTCAAGCCAAGCTCTTCGCCGATCAGGCGATCAAGTCAGTGCGTCTGGCCGCACCGTTTAATCTGCCGCCGCAATATTACGACGCGTGGAAGGAAATCCGCCCCAATTTCGACCGTCGGCTGTCACAATGATCGCACTGCAGGAAGCCCATGGCGATGGATTCACTTCATGTTCATCGCCTACCAACCACGCGATGGATGCCCGCGTCGAAAGGGAGTTTGAGTTTTGAAGACGATGTTTGCAATCATACTGGCTGTGATCGCCTTCTCCCCCGCAGTGGCCGCGCCGGGCGACATGACTGTCGAAACATTCCTTTCGAAAGTCGATGCGCTGATGGCGGGCGGCGGAAACATGCAGTCGCCTGACGTTGCGCTGTTGCAATCCGAGATGAAAGCCGCCGGAACCAATTACCGCAGACAGTTGAAGACCGACGCTGAAGCGGGTCGCGCACCAACCAGCTGCCCTCCAGAAACCATGTCGATGGACCTTGCCGATCTCATGGCCCATTTCCGGTCCTATCCCGAGAGCGCCCTTGCCGGAACTTCGGTGAACGGCGCGCTTTCTGACTTGATGAAGACGCGTCATCCCTGCAAACCTTAACCGTCAAGGCGATATGATCATGCATTCTCTGACCGTCACACTGACCAGCGTCATCCGGCGAAGTGTCCGGGCTTTGGCTGGCCTTGGTCTGTTGATCGCCGTCCCCGCGCTCGCCCAACTTTCGGTCGATGTGACCGACGATAGCGGGTCCGATCTCAACATCGCGATCCCCGTCATGCCCACACCGCAAAGCGCATCGACGCCTGCTGGCACCACCGACGCGCTCGGGCGGATGATCGCCGAAGTGATCGCGTCTGATCTGCGCGGATCGGGGCTGTTCAAACCGGCTGGCCCCGCTGGCCTTCGCGCGATCGCTATGGGAGAGGTCACATCGCCGCAATATGATGGCTGGGCAGCGATGGGGGCATCAGCGCTGGTGCAGGGGTTTGTCCGCGTATCGGGGCCAGAGGAACTGACGGTCGGCTGCTATCTCTACGATACCGCGCTCAAGACCGAACTGATGCGACAAGGGTTTGCGATTGGCGCACGCGACTGGCGGCGCGCGGCGCACAAATGCGCTGACGCGATCTATGCAAGGCTGTCCGGCGAAAAGCCGTTCTTCGACAGTCAGATCGCCTATATCGCTGAGTCCGGTCCCAAGAATGCGCGGATCAAGCGGCTGGCGATCATGGATTCAGATGGCGCCAACCACCGCTTCCTGACCAACGGCCAGACAATCGCGCTCACCCCGCGCTTTTCGCCCGACTATAAATCGATCCTGTATCTGAGCTACCTGGGGTCGCGCCCGCGCATCTTTGTTTATGACATTGCAAGCGCGCGGCAAAGACTGGTGACAGAAAGCGCCAATGCCACCTTTGCGCCTCGCTGGTCGCCCAATGGCAAGACGATCCTGTATTCGATGGCGATTGGCGGCAATACCGACATTTACAGCATCCCCGTCACTGGCGGCACGCCGCGCCGCCTGACCAACACGCCGGGCATCGATATTGGCGGCAGCTTTTCCCCCGACGGTTCGAAGATCGTGTTCGAAAGCGATCGTTCGGGCGGGCAGCAGCTCAATGTCATGAAAGCTGACGGGTCGGGGCAGCAGCGGATCAGTTCGGGCGGAGGGCGTTACGCCACGCCGGAATGGAGCCCGCGCGGCGATTTGATTGCGTTCACCAAAATCGCTGGAAATTTTCGTGTCGGCGTCATGGGACCGGGTGGCGGATCAGAGCGTTTGCTCACCGACAGCTGGCAGGATGAACAGCCGACATGGTCGCCCAACGGCCGCGTCATCCAGTTTTTCCGCACCAGCCAGGGCATAGGCGGCAAATCTGCTGTCTGGCAGGTCGATTTGACGGGGGTCAACGAACGGCGCATTCCCACGCCACAAGATGGGTCCGACCCGGCCTGGGGGCCAATTCTCCCCTGAAGCTAAGGAGTTCTGTATGACGAACCGAAAGA
>JANOQL010000341.1:0-9793 GCA_031414835.1 Sphingomonadales bacterium
TTGTCGAGCGACTGATTCTCGTCGATCCGGTGATGATGGCCCCTGAAACCTATGGCACCGACGGCGGATGGACCTTCACAGACCCTGCTGAACACCCCGTTGCGCGGCGGCGCAATATCTGGGCGAACGCAGAAGAAATGATCGAGCGTTTTGCGGCCCGGCTTCCCTATTCGAATTGGGAACGCGCGGCGCTTGAGGCTTATTGCCGGTTCGGCCTCGTTCCCGCTGCGAGCGGTGAGGGGTTCGAACTCGGCTGCCCCCCATTTCTCGAAGCCTCCTGCTATATCGGCTCGCTCGCGCGTTCGCCATACCAATGGGTCGATGCGATCAAGGCACCGACAACGGTTATTCGCGCGCGACTTGCCGAGCGTAGTTCTTCGATGGACTTTTCGATCAGCCCGACCTGGCCGCGGCTCGCGATGATGATGCCAGGCGGCGTCGATTTGCACTGGAAGGACTTGTCGCACTTCATCCCTATGGAAGCGCCTGACAGGCTTGCACGGCTGATTGGCGAACAGAGTTAACGGGTTCGCGTTCGCGCTCGCCTTCGCTATCGTCGCTTTAAATGAGGGACAGCGACGATGGCAATCGATCTGGCGGCATTCGAAAACGGCAGCAAATATCAGGGCGATTACGATGCCGATCTGGCAGCGGTGCAGGAACGCCTGGCGCGGATACAGGTCGCGTATATTACTAGCGGACGGTCTGCGATCATAGCACTCGAAGGGTGGGACGCGTCAGGAAAAGGTGGGGCGATCAGCCGGATGACCACCTCGTGGGATCCGCGCTATTTTCAGGTTTGGCCAATTGCGGCACCGAGCGACGAAGAGAGCGTCCGTCATTTCCTGTGGCGGTTCTGGAAGAGATTGCCGGGCAAAGGCGAGATCAATATTTTCGATCGCACCTGGTATGGCCGGGTGCTTGTCGAGCGAGTCGAAGGCTTTTGCAGCGAAAGCGACTGGAAACGCGCCTTTGACGAAATCAACGAATTCGAGGCACAGCAGGCTGATAACGGCGTGACTGTCATCAAGCTGTTCCTGCACGTGACGCAGGCCGAACAGGACAAACGACTGATCGACCGGCTCGAAAGCCCATGGAAACGCTGGAAAACCGGAACCGATGATTTCCGCAATCGCAGTAAGCGCGCCGAGTATCTTGCAGCTTATGCCGATATGTTCGCACAAACCGATACGCGGTGGGCGCCATGGACGGTGATTGATGGCAACAACAAGAAATCGGCGCGGATCGCCGTGCTGAATGCCGTTGCCAACGCGCTTGAAGCCAAGGTTGATATGACGCCGAACGGCCTCGATCCCCAGATCGAATCGCTGGCCGAACGCGAATTGGGTGTGAAACTCAAAACGCGGGATAGCGGATCCGAATGACCTCATAATCGATTGACCCGGACGGCAGTGACACCTGCCGGACATCGCCAACCTGCGCGCCGCGCAAGGCGCGCGCAATCGGCGCGTTCCAGCCGATCAGACCCGATCCGGCATCGGTTTCATCATCTCCGGTGAGTGTCAGTTCGCGCTGATTATCATGCTCGTCTGCAATCGTGACGCGCGCGCCGAACCACACACGCGATCGATCGGGTTGCGCCGCAGGGTCGATAACATTTGCCGATTTGATCCTGCGCGATAGCCAGCCGAGTTCGCGATCAATCTCGCGAAGACGCTTCTTTCCGTAGAGGTAATCGCCATTTTCCGAACGATCCCCATTGCCTGCTGCCCAACTGACGACCTCGACCAGCTTTGGCCGTTCGCCAGTGATCAATGCCTCATAGCGCGCGCGCAGAGTGGCAAGACCGGCAGACGTTATGTAGTTCGGCGCGACGTCAGCGCCCGCCATAACTCGGGCTTCCGGGCGAGAGATAGGCAGTCAGCCGTGTGGCCGCTTTCCGATCCGGATTGAGCCGGTCGTATACGACTGCATTTTCCAGAACACGCTGAACGTAGCCGCGTGTTTCAGAAATCGGGATGGCCTCGATCCAGCCAACGACGTCCACGCCCGGAAGCCGGGGGTCGCCATTGGCGCGCAGCCACTTGTTCACGTTCCCCGGCCCGGCGTTATAGGCAGCGACGGCGAGCACATACGATCCGCCGAACCGGTCCATCATCTGCGCAAAATAAGTCGCCCCGAGCCGCATGTTGGCCTGAGTATCTTGTGTCAGACTGGCGAGATCATAAACGACGCCAGCGCGTGGCGCCGTTTCACGTGCGGTTCCCGGCATCAACTGCATCAGCCCGCGCGCACCAACGGGGCTCATCGCTTCACGGTCGAACTGGCTTTCCTGCCGCGTGATGGCGTGGATCATCGTCCAGTTCTGGCGATGTTCGGAAGGAACGCTCAATGTGGGGAACCCGACTTTTGTATAGTCTGCAAACCCATCCTCACGCGCGCTGCGACCGACAAGCACGGCCAGATCCTGCCTGCCCAGCCGAACGGCCAATTCGGACGCCAGAAAATGTTCGGCATCGGTCTGCAGTCCGGCGGCAAGCGCGCGTACGAATTTGGTCTGATCCTGACGTTGTCCAGCCCCGCCCAGCCAGACCGTGGCTCTAACCAACGACCGGTTGTCGAATGCCGCGCGTTCTGCCGCCGATAGCGACAGCGTGCGCTGAACATCGGGAATTGCGATGGCCGTTCCGATCCGCTCAGCGGCAAGCTGCCCGTGAAACTGATCGAAATTGGCGGCCGCACGCTGGTAGAATTGCATCGCCTTATCGCGTTGGCCCGCAGCATCTGCGGCACGCCCTGCCCAATACAGACCCTTGGCTTGCGTTTGCGGTGACCTTGCCGCAGCGGCGTACAACTCAAACATGCGCAGGGCGTCGAGCGGGCGGTTGCGCTTCTGCAGCGACGTGATCCCGCCGAGCCATGTCAAACTCGTATAATCGTCACGCTCATCGAAGCTGCGATCGCGCACGATTGTGCCGGACGCATAGCTATCATCGATCTGCCGCGCGATGTTCCAGACGGTTTCCCATTGCATGTCGTTGGCGGCATTGCGCGCGACGTCGAGCTGGATCTCGAGCCATTTGACAGGGCTTGTGGGTGGGGCAGCAAGCTGACGCGGATTGGCAAGGATGGCGCGCGCCAGAACGGGATTGCCGCCGTTGCGATACCACCAGACTTTGTCTGCAAGATATCCCGCATCATTGCGGCCACTCGCATCGACAGCGGCCATCTTGATCGCTGCGTCGGGGGCCTTGGTCAAAAAGGCGAGGCGCGCAGCAAACAGCGGGCGACGCGCATTGCCGACGAGAAGAATTTGTCGGGCAGCTGCGGCAGTCGACCGGGACCAAAGCAGTCTGTCCATTCGGCGATCATGATCGTCGGTGGTCAATGCGCTCGAAAAGCGCTGCATCAGGCGCGTTTCATCTTCGGGTGTCAGCGCGCCCGCCATCCACGCGGCGCGCGCTGCGGTTTGTGCGTCTGTGCGTTGACCGTCTGACATCATTGCTTCGGCCTGCCGAAGCAGCCCAGTGGGAGTTTGCGGCGCAAACTTCCCGAAAAATGCAATCACCTGCCGCGGATTTTCTGCATCGGGAACAATGGCCTTTTCAGCAGCCTTGCGCATTGCCGCTTCGCCGGGCCAGCCGGGATTGGCGAGCATGAAACCTGCATAGCTCGAAAACGGGAAACTGCCTTGTTGCAAGGCCTTCCACTGGAATACCGCCGATGAAATACCATTTGCCAAAATGGCACCCGAAGGTTGCGAGGATTGGGCCACAACCGGCTGAGCGATTGCGGCAAGCGACAATGCCATGACGCTGGACAGCAGTGTTACGGCTTTCGTATGGCGACGGGTCTTGTATGGGCTGATTGTCATAAATTTGAGTATGACGTGACTTTGCTCCGATTTGAAGGTTTGATTGCATGTTTTCGGGCTCAATACCGGCTCTTGTGACTCCTTTTCGCGACGGACTGATCGACGAGGCGGCATTCAGGCGTCTGGTTGACTGGCAAATCGCCGAAGGATCGTCGGGATTGGTGCCGTGCGGCACGACAGGCGAAAGCGCGACACTCGATTATGACGAACACTATCGCGTCATTTCGCTGTGCATTGAGCAGGCGGCAGGGCGTGTTCCAATCATTGCGGGCTGCGGATCGAACGATACCGCAGTCGCCGCAAAACACATGAGGTTTGCAAAGGCAGAGGGTGCAACGGCGGCGCTGATCGTAGCGCCATATTATAACCGGCCGAGCCAGGATGGAATCTACGCGCATTTTGCGCATCTGGCCGATCAGTGCGATCTGCCGATCATCGTTTACAACGTGCCCGGTCGCACGGTGACCGATATTTTGCCCGAAACGGTTGCCCGGATTGCCGCGATCCCGAGTGTGGTCGGGATCAAGGATGCCAGTGGCAATCTTGCCCGGGTTGGCAGCCACCGGCTGAGCTGTGGCGAAGATTTTTGTCAGCTTTCAGGCAATGACGATATGGCTATCGGCTTCAATGCCTCGGGCGGGGTCGGGTGCATTTCGGTAACAGCCAATGTCGCACCACGTTTGTGCGCCGATTTGCAGGCCGCAACAACGGTAGGTGATTATGCAATGGCGCGGACGATCAACGATTGGCTGCACCCCCTTCACCTCGCATTGTTCAGCGATGCCTCGCCGGGCCCAGTGAAATATGCGCTGGCCAAAATACAAGACTGGATGACTGGCGAAGTCCGCCTGCCATTGGTCAAGCCAAGTGCGGCATCTTGCGCGGCGGTCGATGCCGCGCTGGAGCATGCAGGGCTGATCTGATGGCACGACCGCGCCCCGCCCAAGAGAAAGCCAAGACCGTCGCCGAGAACCGGCGCGCGCGGTATGAGTATTTCCTGACCGATACCTTCGAGGCTGGCATTGCGTTGACCGGAACAGAGGTGAAATCGTTGCGCTTCGGCGAAGGTTCGATTGCAGAAAGCTATGCCGAAATCCGTGATAACGAAGCGTGGCTGGTCAATGCCAACATCCCTGAATTCAGCCACGGAAACCGCCATAACCATGAACCCAAACGCCCGCGCAAGCTGCTGCTCCATGAACGCGAGATCAACAAGATGCGTTCAGGCGTCGAGCGCGACGGGATGACGCTGATCCCGCTGTCGATTTATTTCAACGGGCGCGGCCGGGCAAAGGTCGAACTCGCGCTCGCCAAGGGCAAAAAGCTTCACGACAAGCGCGCGACCGAGAAAGATCGCGATTGGAAACGCGAAGCGGGAAGGCTGCTTCGTTCGCATGGGTAGGCGTGGACCAACCAAGCTGGGAATCTGGCTCGAAAGGAACGGGCTGACCCGTGAGCGCATCCTTGCCAATCGCTGGATGAAGCCTTTCGCCGCGCGGATCGGGCACAGGGCGTTGTGGCGTTTCACCCGGCGAAGCGTGCCGCGCGGCGTGGCACTCGGACTGCTGGTTGGTATATTTCTTCTTGTTCCGGGCGTGCAAATTATCGGGGTTGCGATGCTCGCCTATCCGGTCAGGGCGAACATACCGATCGGCGCGGCGATGACGTTTCTGTCAATGCCGATCACAACGCCCTTCATTCTTTTGGGTTCTGTCGTCGTCGGGAATGGTCTGCTGGGGCTCCATGCCGACATCGGCAAGGTCAATGCGCTGATCAGCACCGGCGCGGGATTGCAAGAATGGGGCGCGTGGCTGTTAAGCGATGCTGCGCCTGCAATGCTGGTGGGCCTTGCGATCATATCGGTTGTCAGCGCCGCGATCGGATATGTGCTGGCCAGCTGGGCTTGGCGATGGTGGATCGTGAACAAATGGCGCCGTCGCCATGTCTGATACCAGCAATTCGGTGCTTTCCTTGGCCAGCAGCGACCGGGCGCGATTTGCATTGTGGGGGGTCTTTGCCGCAGCACTTCTATCGGGATTGTTGCTACTCTGGTTGACTGGCGACTGGATCGTGGCAGCGGGATTTGCGGCGACTGGCGTCATGATGGCAGCCGTATTGGTATTTGTGCGGCAAGCGCAGCCTGCACGAGAACCCTCGCGGATCGAATTCGATTGGGCGCTGGTGCGGGCCGCAGCAGACAATGATGATCTGGCGATTGCAGTAACCGATCGGGCAGGCAGGATGGTGTGCGCCAATTCGCTGCACGAAAGCTGGTTTGGCGGTCCGCAAACGCCGCCTGCGCTTGGCCTTGGCGAAGACGGAGACGCGCAACTTGTTGCGGCAGGCCGTTCTGCCTGGCGTGACGGAAAGGCCATTGTGCCGCGTTTGCGACGCGATCTGATGGTGTTCGACGCTGAGGTGCTTCGCGGCGGACGGAATGAAGATCATCTGATCTGGCGGTTTCGGACAAGTCAGACGCTCGACCTGTTCGCCGAAGCCAAACGACTGATTGAGGGCGAGGCTGGCCGAAGGTTAGGCGAAGCCGGGATGATGGCGATCCTGATCGGACCAGAGGGCCGCATCCGTCACGCGACACCGGCATTTGCGCTGCGGGCAGGTGGGCGCGCCGAAGCTCAGGTCGAGGGGCGAGATCTGATTTCGATCCTCGATACCGATGCCGAAGGCGCAATCCGGTTTTCAAGCGAAGGGACGAAGGGCACGCCGTTGCGGCTGATGCAGTTCGCGCTCGACGCCGAAAGCGTTGATACAGCGACCTTGATCCTTCTCGTCGATGAAGAAGGGGGAGGCCGCGCCGGGTCTGGTGGCGGGATCGGGCATATCCAGAGCCTGCTTGGAATCTTGCCTCTTGGGCTTGCCCTTGCCGATCGCGATGGGCGCTTTCTTTACCTCAACGATGCGTTCTGTCGCGCCGTCGGTCTCGCAGCTGGAGCGCGACCGGTTTATCCGGGCGATCTGGTCGTGCGCGAAGATAAGGCCGCGGTTGCCGATTCGGTTCGGCGGTTTGCCAATGGGCAGGCGATGACGGGCGATCTTGCCGTGCGGCTGCGTCATCAGCCCGAAGAACCGGTTGCGCTGACAATTGCCGGCGCTCGCGGCCTTGGCGATGCGGCTGTTTTGCTCTCGATCAAGGATAGCAGCGAAGAATCGCGCCTCCGAAAACAGGTTGCCCAGGCCACCAAGATGCAGGCCATCGGACAGCTTGCAGGCGGTGTTGCGCATGATTTCAACAACATCCTGACCGGCATCATCGGCCATTGCGACCTGATGCTGATGCGCCACACGCCCGGCGATAGCGATTATGACGATATTCAGCAGATCAAGGGCAATTCGAACCGCGCAGCCGCACTGACCCGGCAATTGCTGGCATTTTCGCGGCAACAAACGCTCAGGCCGCAAATTTTACAACTGCCCGATATTGTCTCGGAGATTTCAAACCTGCTGAAGCGTTTGCTCGGGGAAACCGTAACGCTTGAGGTCAAGCATGGGCGCAATCTTGGTGCTGTTCGTGCCGATCCCGGCCAGATCGAACAAGTGATCGTCAATCTCGCCGTCAATGCCCGCGATGCGATGCCGCGCGGTGGAACGCTGACGATCCAGACCTATGCCGTTTCCAAATCGGATGTCCGCAAGCTCGGCAGCGACATTTTGCCGATTGCCGATTACACCGCGCTATCTGTGGCGGACACAGGAACAGGCATTGCGCCTGAGCTGCTCCCGAAGATTTTCGAGCCTTTTTTCACGACCAAGGAAGTCGGCAAGGGAACCGGATTGGGGCTTTCGACAGTCTACGGGATTGTGAAACAATCGGGCGGGTTCATTTTCGCCGATTCCAAAACAGATGCAGGTCCAGCGAGTGGCAGCAGCTTTGTGATCTATCTTCCGGTCCATGCCGAAGAGACAGGAGCGGCCCCGGCGCTGGTTCAGCAAAAATCGAAGACATCCGAAACTTGGGGGACCGGAACCATTTTGCTGGTCGAGGACGAGGATATGGTTCGTGCGGTTGCCGAACGGGCGCTGGTGCGGAACGGATACGCTGTGATCGCCGCTTCGAATGGCGAAGATGCACTTGTGATTCTGAAATTACGCAACGATATCGATCTTGTCATATCCGATGTCGTCATGCCGGTGATGGACGGCCCGACTATGGTGCGCACGGCGCGTGAATCATGGCCCGATCTGCCGATCCTGTTCATGTCTGGCTATGCCGAAGAACAGCTGCGGAAAATGATCGATCTCGATAATATTGCATTTTTGCCAAAGCCGTTCTCGGTGCAGCAACTGGCTGAAGCGGCACGCGATGTCCTGGCGGCGCGCGGATGACCGGAAACGCATAGAACGGAACGTGAAAAAATAATCTGTTCGGGGCTTGTTCTTTTGGAACATGCGGGATACATGCAGTTCCAGTCGCGGGATTGGCTTGCGACACCTGAAGGGAATGGCCATGGCAGCGTCCTTGAAACTGATCGATACCGAAAAGGGCAATATGGACAGGGAAAAGGCGCTCGAAGCCGCACTCGCACAGATTGATCGTGCGTTCGGCAAAGGCTCGGCAATGAAGCTCGGCCAGCGGGAAGCACAGGCGATCGAGGCGATCTCGACGGGGTCGCTTGGGCTCGATATCGCGCTCGGGATCGGGGGACTGCCCAAGGGTCGTGTCGTCGAAATTTTCGGGCCGGAAAGTTCCGGAAAGACAACGCTGGCGTTGCACGCGATTGCCGAAGCGCAAAAGCTTGGTGGCGTTGCCGCATTCGTCGATGCCGAACATGCACTCGATCCGATTTATGCTCGGAAGCTGGGTGTCGACATTCAGGAATTGATCGTTTCGCAACCCGACACCGGCGAACAGGCGTTGGAGATTGTCGATACGCTGGTGCGATCGAACGCAATTGATGTGCTGGTGATCGATTCGGTGGCCGCGCTCGTTCCGCGCGCCGAAATCGAGGGCGAAATGGGCGATAGCCATGTTGGCCTTCAGGCTCGGTTGATGAGCCAGGCGCTGCGCAAGATTACAGGTTCGATCAGCCGGTCGAATTGCGTCGTGATTTTCATCAACCAGATTCGGATGAAAATCGGCGTGATGTATGGCTCGCCGGAAACAACCACCGGCGGCAATGCTCTCAAATTCTACGCCAGTGTGCGTCTCGATATTCGCCGTACCGGGCAAATCAAGGATCGTGACGATATTGTCGGCAACACGACGCGCGTGAAGGTTGTCAAAAACAAGGTCGCCCCGCCGTTCAAACAGGTCGAATTCGACATCATGTATGGCGAAGGCATTTCGAAGAATGGTGAAATTCTCGATTTGGGCGTGAAGGCTGGAATCGTTGAGAAATCGGGAGCTTGGTTTTCATACGATTCGATCCGGATCGGGCAGGGACGGGAAAATTCGAAAACCTGGCTGAAAGACAACCCGGAGATGGCAACGAAAATCGAGGATGCGATTCGCAAGCAGACCGAAAAAGTTGCCGAGGAACTGATGGTCGGCCCCGGACCCGACGACGACGTTTGACGCTTTCGGGCATGGCAGACTGCGGAGCGGTCTGCCGGTGCTCAATCACCGAAGGGCCCGCTCCCCCAGCGGGTCCTTCTTGGTTTTTGTGCGACACCGTAAGCGTTGGGCCTCACGTCGCGAATTGGCGCGAGACGGAATTGACCTCACCCCAAACTCTGCCACATCGACACTATGGTATCGATAAAGCTCTTCGGACTTCCAACCGACATCAACAGCAGCTTTGCACGCGGCACAGCTGCGGCGCCGACGTCGATCAGGGCTGCCATAGCAAGCGGGCGCGGTAATCAGTCTACCGAACTTGGCCCGGAAATCGGGATCGATGTGTCAATCGACGATATGGGAGATGCACAACTTGCCGAGACTGACCTTGATCACGATCTGATCGTCGATCGGTGCAACGCGCTTGCAGCACAAGGCCATGTCCC
>JANOQL010000342.1:0-1928 GCA_031414835.1 Sphingomonadales bacterium
CTTCATCATCGGTCAGCGTTTCAGGCGCGGGGTCTTTCGAAAGCATCGCATCGAGATCGAGGATCTCGCGCAGTTGCATCGTGCCTTCGTTCAAAGCGCTCGACCAGTCGATGATCGCGTTGAACGTAATCGGGCTTTCGCACAGCCCCAAAATCATCGTGTCGCGACCCGCCTCGATGCGTTTGGCGATCGCAATTTCGCCTTCGCGGCTCAACAGTTCGACCGCGCCCATTTCGCGCAAATACATGCGGACAGGATCGTCGGTGCGATCGATGACTTCTTTTTTCTTTTCGGGAACCGAATTGCCGAGCGGATCGGTCGAATCGACGGCTTCGATTTCTTCTTCAGGCTCGGCTTCTTCGCCATCGTCCGCGGCTTCTTCGTTCTCGACGATGTTGACGCCCATTTCGTTGATCGCGGACATGATGTCCTCGATCTGTTCGGAATTCATCTGATCCTGCGGCAGCGCCTCATTGAGCTCATCATAAGTAATGTAGCCCTTCTTTTTGGCACGCGCGATCAGCTTCTTGACCGAAGCCTCGTTCAGGTCGAGCAGCGGCGCATCGCTGACATCTGCGGAATCGATTGTGTCTGTCGTATCGTCTTTGGCCATCAAAAAACTTCCAATTGTCTATCGCGCCGACGCAACCCCCCCGGCCAAATCAGCTGCCCCCATAACGGCCTTCCGCCAGTGTTGCCAGCCTCTCGTCCGCAGCGCGTTTTGCGGACTGCAAACGCACCTGTTCGGCGAACTGTTCCTCATCCCAATGTTCGGCAAGTTTCGCCGTTGCTGTCGCCAAGGCCTTGTCGAGTTCAGGCCTTGCCGCAAGAGCTTCTATTGCCAGCGCCAGATCGCGCCGCGCGGTTTCTGCATCGGTGTCATCCCTCGTAAATGCGAACGAAGGCTTTGCCATCATCAATGCGTCAACCAGCCCGCCGAACCCCGCCCTAGCTGATATGGGGCGCAGCGCCGCCGAATCAAGTTCCGGGCTGTCGAATGCAGTATCGAGGATCATATCACGAAGCGCGGCAAGTTCACCGTCGGCAATCGACAGCGAAGCGAAGGCATCTGCACACGTGAGGATAACGACAGGATGCCGCAACGCCCCTGCGATGATCGCACGAGCAAAGACAGGTTCGACGCCGGTGCCGCCAATCGCACGCGTATGCGCCTGCAATGGGGCCTCAGGCTGAAACGCCGGACGTTTTCCACGCCCTGTCCATTGTGGGCGGGGCTGACGCGCGAACAGGGCATCGAACCTGTCGCGAAACTCCTGCGCATACAGCGCACGCACATCGGAATCGCCAATGGCCTGGGCATGATCGGCAAGGCGGCGTTTGAGGCCAGCGCGCGCTTCAGGCGTTGCAAGCGGTGTCGCCTCGCTTTCATGGCGCCAGAGCCGCTCGACCAAAGGTTCGGACGCGGCAAACACAGCCTCAACTGCCGACCGCCCGCCGCTGCGCGCCAGATCGTCGGGGTCTGTTCCTGGTGGCAGCGTGGCCAGCGATAGCGTGCGCCCTGCCGCCAATCCGGGAAGCGCGCGGCCGATCGCGCGGATAGCGGCCTTCTGCCCTGCGCCATCGCCGTCGAAACACAGGATGGGAGAGGGCACCATCCGCCACAGCCGCGCGATCTGCATCTCGGTCAGCGCGGTGCCGAGCGGGGCAACGGCTTCCTCGATCCCTATCTGCGCCAGCCCGATAACATCGAGATAGCCTTCGACGACGATCACCCGGCCTGACTGGCGCGACGCTGCCGAGGCGCGGTCGAGATTGTAAAGCGTGCGACCCTTGTCGAACAGCGGGGTATCGGGCGAGTTCAGATACTTGGGAGCATCACTTGCAGAGCTTTGAAGGATGCGTCCTCCAAACCCAACGATCCCTCCACGCGGATTCCGGATCGGCAGCATCAGGCGGTTGCGAAAGCG
>JANOQL010000343.1:0-2598 GCA_031414835.1 Sphingomonadales bacterium
CTGGCCAGAAGCCAACTCGTCGCATCACGAGCGTGGACAGCAAAAGCGAGACGATCTCATGAACGATATGTCGAAAATGCCGTTTCACACCCAGAACCCGCAATTCGATACCGGGCCGATCGCGGTGGAACCCTATCTGTCACAGGACCATTTCGACGCGGAGATCAGCAAAATCTTCAAGAAGGACTGGCTGTGGGTGGCGCGCGATGAAGAGCTGCCGAACGTTGGCGATTACAAGGTCAAGCGACTGGGATTTGCAGAAACGTCGATCATCGTCATGCGCGGCAAAGACGGCGTTGTGCGCGGTTTTCACAACGTCTGTCGCCACCGCGGCAACAAAGTCGTCACTGAAACAGGCGAAGAGACCTTCGGTTCAAGTCGGGCAGCTGTGGTCAGCTGCCGGTTCCACGGCTGGGTTTATGGTGCAGATGGCAGTCTGGTCGATGTGCCAGAAGAGAATAAATTTCCGCCATGCTTCGACAAGGCTGACAACGGGCTGATCGCTGTTGCCACCGATGTGTGGAACGGATTTATCTTCATCAACCTCGAACAGAATCCAGCGCATTCGCTGGTCGAAGCGCTTGGCAGCGTTCACCCGCATCTCGACATTTTTCCGTTCGAAACGATGGTGCACACGCACACGTATCGGGCGGAGATCAAGTGCAACTGGAAAGTGGGCGTCGATGCGTTTGCCGAGGCTTATCATGTGCCGACAATCCACAGCGGATCATTTCCCGGCCTGACCGAGTATTGGATGGACGATGTCACCTTCCACGGCGATCATCGCTCGCAGGGATTCTACGCCAATGGCGTGAACCCCGATACACCGGTCGGATCGGCTGCAAATGGCATATTTGCCGGGTCGATTGCTCTGAAGCGAACCGAGCCTTTTGTGCTGCCTGCAACGATCAATCCGGGCGCGAGCGAAAATTTTGGCTTCGATCAGACGATCATCTTTCCCAACACGATGTTCCATGTCGGTGTCGGGCTGTGGTTCACGCACCAATTCTGGCCAGTGACGCAGGATACGTGCCTTTGGGAAGGCAAATACTTCCTGAAAGCGCCGCTCACAAACTCGCAAATCTGGGCACAGCGTTACGCGATCGTTCTGCAACGGAACGCGTGGCTTGAAGATACTGCGACGATGGAAGACACACAGGCCGCGCTGAAATCAGGGGCAATCAGCCAGATGAACCTGCAGGACGATGAAATCCTGATCCGGCACGCCTTCGATGTCATCAAGCGTCGTGTGGAGACCACCAAAACCGAGGCACTGGTATGATGACCAATTTTGAAGCGCTTACGCCATTCTTTGAAAAATGGGCGAAGCCAACCGAATATGGGCGGTCGGATGCCCGTCGCAGCTCAACGCCGCTGGAACTCAAGGCATTTTACGATGCTTCAGTGCCGCATCTGACTGACATTCTGAAGACGGTGGATGAGTATCCGGTGGGTCAAATTCCAGCTGATGTAAAACCCTTGTTTTACATTGCGTTGTCGCTGGCAGAAATTGCACCCAATGTTGAATTCTATGAAAACAGCCCCGGAATTCCATTCGCCTTCGATGAAAGCCGGCTGATCGGCGATCATTGTGCGATAGCGGATTGATGCTGAGCGTCGAACAGCGTCTTAACCGGCTAGAGGCGCGTGATGACATCCGGCGGTGTATTTACGCCTACGCCGAAGCCGGTGACAGGCACAACGCGCCGGAAGTTATGGCAACTCTTTTTACCCGTGATGCGGTGTATACGGTCGAAGGGTTCAACACATTTACCGGTTGCAATGAAATCACCACCGGGCTTGCTGCGATCGGGCGCGATCAGGTGGCGTGGTCGTTCCATTTGCCTGGTCGCATACTCATGACAATCGATGATGCAGGTCAGACCGCAAATGCCGAATGGGTTGTGTGGGAACCGGCCAATATGGTCATGGACGGACGCGAAAATCCGTACTGGCTCGCAGGTGCTTATGTAGCCACGCTAGACATTTCTGAGGGGCGGTGGAAATTTGCCGAGATGATCCTCAAGGTCAAATTTTTCACGCCGTTTGAAGGGCCATGGACGCCTGTCAAAGAGGAATTCGTCTTTCCGGGATAATTGGCACCGCTCGCAATGATCGATAAAAATATGATACGAATTTGCGACACGTCAGACGTCGCGGAAGATCGCGGCTGCAAAGTTGAGATTGAAGGTTTTGGCGCGGTCGCGATATTCCGGTTCGAAGGTTCATACTTCGTCGTCGATGATCAATGCACGCATGGCCTTGGGTCGCTGTCAGATGGAAAAATTGCAGGCTATCAGGTGATCTGCCCGTTCCACCGAGGTGCGTTTAATTTCATCACCGGAGAGCCAACAAAAGCACCGTGCACGATCGCACTCAAAACATATCAGGCCGAAGTGGTTGGCACGACGATCTGCATCGTCAAGCCGGATGTCATCGAATGAAATTCGAGGTGCGCGGCGTCAGGCTCGGGAGCTAACCGCGCCGTTCGCTTCAATTTTGCGCTAAACCACTAAACCTTGCGCCTGCTTGGTTGCTCACATCGCGCCGCATGATCATGCCCGAATGGCAAAGAGCTGAAGTTTCTGGCCAGCGCCT
>JANOQL010000344.1:0-2677 GCA_031414835.1 Sphingomonadales bacterium
TGAGGGCGGACGTGCAGCCGGGGGTTTCCTCAGGCGGCTTGGCGATCACCGAACAGCCTGCGGCCAAAATCGCCGCGAGCTTTTTGGCCATCAGATAGACGGGGAAATTCCATGGCGTGAACGATGCGACCGGGCCAACCGGCTGCTTGATCACGAACGCGCGCTGCCCCTGCGGACGCATCAGCACACGGCCATGCGCGCGTTTGCCCTCTTCGGCATAATAGTCGAACATGCTCGCCGCACCTGCAATTTCGCCGCGCGCTTCGGCAATCGGCTTTCCCTGTTCGGCAGTGAGGAGGAGGGCGATGCTTTCGGAGCGTTCGCGGAGCAATGCGGCGACCTTGTGGAGGATCGCGCCGCGCACTTCGGGATCGACGGTGCGCCAGTGCTTGAATCCGCGTTCGGCGGCGGCCAATGCTGCATCAAGATCGGCGGGCGTCGCGAGCGGCAATTCGGCAATCGTGGCGCCTGTTGCGGGATTGACGACCGGCACGACATCGCGGCCTTCGCCGCTCTGCCACGCACCATCGATGAACAAAGACAAATCGGCGTGATAATCGGCCATGAACACATCCTGCGACATTTGAAGGGTTGCGCATTCCCTACGAGGTTTCATGATCGCCCGCGATAGAAAAAGCCTGACTGGGGAGAGAGAAATGCGACGCACCCTTGCGATGTTAATTGCGCTCGGCATGACCGCGGCACCGGGGCTTGCGAGCGACGATTGGTACCCTTCAAAATACGGCGCTGAAGACACCAAGGGCGCGATGAACAATCTGTCGCCCGAGGCCACGATCAAGGCGGCAAAGCTGGTGAAGACCGGCAAGGTCTATGCGCTCGGTGTCGTGACCGATGCAGAATCGCCAGCCTATCCGCCGCGCCGCTATTCGATCGTCATTACCCAATCGAACGATGGCACAGGGTCAGCGGTTGGCACCAACAAGGTGACCGCCAATGACGATATCCTGATGACCTATGTCGGCATCGGCACGCAGATTGACGGGTTCGGGCATCTTGGCATCGACCACCGCTATTATAACGGCGTCCACGCCAAGGACTTTGTCCGTCCCGATGGCATCTTGAAATATGGGACTGAAACAATCCTGCCGACCGCGACCCGGGGCGTGCTGCTCGATATGACGAAGCACTTCAAGGCATCGCCGGTAAAGCCCGGCACCGCGTTCAACCGCGCGGAGATCGATGCCGCGGCCAAGGCGGCGGGCGTGACGATCGGCAAAGGCGATGTCGTGCTGTTCCACACCGGCTGGCTGCCGATGGCGAAGACCGACCCCAAAGCCTTCATCGCGCAGCAGCCGGGATTGGGGAAGGACGGGGCCGATTATCTTGCGTCATTAGGCGTCGTGATGATCGGTGCCGATACCGCCGCGCTTGAAGCGATCCCGTTCGAAAAGGCTGATGCGCCATTTGTGGTCCACCAGACGCTGCTCGCCAAACATGGCATCCACATCCTTGAAACCATCGATACAGCGGCGCTCGCTGCCGATGGAGCTACCGAGTTTCTGTTCGTCCTTGGCCAGCCGCGCTTCAAAGGTGCGGTGCAGATGGTCATCAATCCCATTGCGATCCGCTAGGAGAAACATCGTGCCCGATATGATTACCGTCACCGATGGCCTGCGCTTTCCCGAAGGCCCGGTGGCGATGCCCGATGGCAGCATCATCCTGACCGAGATCGCCGCAGGCCGCATCACCCGCGTCTGGCCCGATGGCCGCAAAGAGGTCGTGGCCGAAACCGGCGGCGGGCCGAACGGGCTGGCGATCGGCCCCGATGGCAAACTGTATTGCTGCAACAATGGCGGGTTCGAATATGTCGAGAATGGCCCGTATCTGGCACCACATGGCATCGCGAAGGAGTATTCGGGTGGCCGGATCGAGCGGATCGACATTGCGACAGGGGCAGTCGAGGTGCTCTACAAATCCGGCGATCATGGTGTGATCCTGCGCGGGCCGAACGACATCGTGTTCGATGATCATGGCGGCTTCTGGTTCACCGATCACGGCAAGCAGGATTATGCGACGCGCTGCCACGATATTGTCGGCATCTTCTACGCCAAGGCCGATGGCAGCTTTATCGAGGAGGTTATCTTCCCGTCGAACAACCCCAATGGCGTTGGCCTGTCACCTGATGGAACGCGGCTCTATGCCGCAGAAACCTACACCTGCCGCCTGATGGCGTTCAACGTGACCTCCCCCGGAAAGGTCGCGTCCGATGCAGGCCCGGGCGGCCCCGGCATCCCGATCTATCGCCCCGCCGGGTATAAATTCTTCGATAGCCTCGCGATGGAAGCAGGCGGCAATATCTGCGTCGCGACGATCGGCGAAAGCGGCATCAGCGTGATCTCGCCTGCTGGAGACCTCGTCGAATTCATCGCCACCGATGACATTTTCACCACCAACATCTGCTTCGGCGGCGATGACATGATGGACGCGTGGATTTGCTGTTCGGGCACCGGAAGGCTGGTCAAGACACGGTGGAATCGGCCGGGCCTGCGGCTGCGCCATTGAGCGGCGGAACGATCGACCGCGAGGGCGGGCATCTGTGTCATGCTATTCGTCATGGCTCAGACAGCGTGTGAGGTTGGAAGTTGACGAAGTTGACGACACGTTACCGCCGAAATGCGTGTTCCGGACAAAATTCGTGCGGGCATCGACGGCCAGG
>JANOQL010000345.1:0-2465 GCA_031414835.1 Sphingomonadales bacterium
GAGCGGCGACCGCGAAGACAAGGTCGAAAGCCTTGCCACCACCCCCGTCAGCTTTACCTATGCCGCGTCCGAAGGCGCGCTCGGCATGGACCCGCGCACGCCGGTTGCCCGTGCAATGGCGACAAGTATGGCCTCGATGAAAGCCATGATCGAAGTCGTCCTGACGCTCGGCGGGGCGCTCGCCCCTTGGGCGCTCGTGGGCGGCGGCATCTGGTGGATCGTCAGGCGGTTGCGCGCCAAACCGGTTGTGGCGGGCGAATAGGCGAAACGGGCGGACGGTCATCACACCGCCCACCCGCCTTTTGATGCCCGATCAGACGAGCGACGTGCCCGAAGCGAACAGGCTGTGCGCTTCTGCCCCGACCGCAAGGCCCAGCGGCACGCCACCGATATTATCCGCCGCATTGCGCGGCAGCCCGTCGAAGCGCCAGTGAACGCCGAGATAAATCCGGCTCACCGAGTTTTCCCACACCGCCTCTGCATAATTGCGGTATGATTTTTCAACACGCGATCGCGGCGCGCCGTTGGGATCGACTGCAATGCCGTCGAGCTCGTCCGACACAAAGCTGAACGCTTCGGCCGCAACCGGCGTATCGGTTCCGCCTTCCACATTGATGACTTCGGCGATCGTGATCGGCCCCGCCGCCGTCGCCAGCCCCAGCCGCAGCGCCTGAAACAATGCCGCACCGAATGTAGCATGGCCTGACGGATAAGCGGGGAAGTTCGGCGTGAGCGTCGACCGGTTGGTGGTGTTGGTCTGCGGTGCGCCGAGCGGTGCCCAGAACGCATCGCCATCGGGGGCAGCTTCATTCCGCACACCCACGACCGGACGCCAGAGGTCATGCAGATATTTATAGTGCCACGCGTCGATTCCGGCATCGGCCATCGCGACGTTGATCGCCGCGAACAATTCGGCGGTCCGCCCGATGCTCAGATTGCGGCTGCTTACGATCTTGCGCGCCACCTGATTATAAAGCCGTGGCGGGACACCCAGATTCATCGCACCGTCATAGCCCCAGTAAACCCCAATCCGTTCCTGTTCGGCAGTCCGCTGGTTGCGCCCGACCGCGCCATAATCGCGCACCTCTTCGAAATCGGCGCGATAATCGGGATCGGCGAGGTAATTGGGCAGACCGGAACCGGGAAACGCATCAAGCGGCTGGTGGGCGACCCCTGTAAAACGCGTGACCTGACCCCAGACCGGGCCCAGCCGGTTCTGCCCGGGCTGGAACGGATCGGCTCGGTGCTGGCCATAAACCGGCACCACGGGCTGAGCCGTTGTCAGCATCGTATCGGAGCCATCGCCCGCCCGGTGATCGAGCATCGCCTGCCCGATCTGGATGCCGTAATTATAATCGGCCCCGGCCTGTGCGCCGAGCGATTCATCGATGAAATCGGTGTATCGCGGATAGAGCGCCTTCAGCGTCACCACAGCAGCACCTGCGATCACATCGGCGAGCTGCCCTCCGGGCGTCACCCCGACGCCATGCACCACGCCTTTCTTGTTGAGATAGGCTGCCGCCGCCACACTGGTGTGGAACGCCACAGCATCGTGGATCGCAAGATGCACGATTGCCATTGCCCGCGATGTGCGGATCGGCCCGGGTTGCTGAGCATTGTTGAAGCCACGCGTAAAGTCCCTGCGCGAACATTCGAGCAGAACTGAGTTCCAGAACAATATGCTATTCATGATAAGCTCTCCATTGGTTTGAATTATACAGCCGGGAGCGACCCGAACATTACGTTCAAGGATAGTCTTTTGCCCCTGTTTAACAGTTATACCCCGCACTCTGACTCTAGTAGATGCGAGTCGGGCATGGCGATTAGTGTCGCTGTTCTGACTATGCTTCGATGACAGAAATCACATTAACGCGAATTAACCCGGTGAACTGCACCTTGTCGCAGACAAAGCGAGCCGGTTTGCGTTAAACCGTCGGCATGAACACCGACCAGCCAGTCGCTTCGGCCAGCCGCTCCAATGCGCGCGTGCCCAGTTTCGAATTGCCGCGCGCATTGAGGCCCGGCGCCCAGACCGCGATCGAGGCCTTGCCCGGCACGATCGCCAATATGCCGCCGCCAACGCCCGATTTTCCCGGAATGCCGACGCGAAACGCGAACTCGCCCGATCCGTCATAATGGCCGCACATCAGCATCAGCGCGTTGATCCGCCGCGCGAGCACGGGAGAGACAATCGCCTCGCCAGTTTCGGGATGCCGCCCGTCGTGCATCAGATAGCGCCCCGCCATCGCCAGCTGGCGGCACGAGAGCGCCAGCGCACACTGGTGGAAATAGAGCTTCAAAGCGCCCTCGACATAGGGGTCCAAATTGCCAAAGCTCTTCATGTAATTGGCAAGCGCCACGTTGCGGAACCCGGTATCGGCCTCCGAATTGGCAACCTCATTGTCGATATTGATGCCATCGTCGCTCGCGAGCATCCGCACAAAGCGCAGCACATCGCCAATCGC
>JANOQL010000346.1:0-4079 GCA_031414835.1 Sphingomonadales bacterium
TTGAAACTGGCCCACCCCCGACCCCTCCCGCAAGCGAGAGGGGAGAAGGATATAGTGATGCGTTATCTGCCACTCACCCAGCCTGACCGTCAGGCGATGCTCGCGACCATCGGTGCGACGACAATCGACGATCTGTTCAGCGATGTTCCCGAAGACGCGCGGCTCGATGGCCCGATTGCGGGCCTGCCGATGCACTCGTCTGAAATGGCGGTCGAGCGGCATTTTTCGAACCTTGCGCGCAAGAACCTTGCGGCATCGGATCATCCATTCTTCCTTGGCTGCGGCGCATACAATCACCATGTGCCGGCCAGCGTCGATCTTCTCATCCAGCGTGGCGAATTCCTGACCGCTTACACACCCTATCAGCCCGAAATCGCGCAGGGCACGCTCCAGATGCTGTTCGAATTCCAGACTCAGGTCGCGCGTCTGCTCGGCTGCGATGTGGCCAATGCGTCGATGTACGATGGATCGACCGCGTGCTGGGAAGCGATCGGCATGGCAGGACGGATCACAAAGCGATCAAAAGCGATCCTCTCGTCAGGACTGCACCCGCATTATGTGAGCGTTGCCAACACGATGGCGAAGTTCACAGGCGATGCTTTGGAGACGGCGATCCCGTCATTCGATGGCAGCGATACTGGCCGACTGCTCGCAGCAATCGACCGCGAAACGAGTTGCGTCGTCGTCCAATATCCCGACATTCTCGGGCGGATCGAGGATTTGTCGGCGATTGCCGCCAGGGCGCACGAACACGGCGCACTGCTGATCGCCGTTGTCACCGAGCCGGTTGCGCTCGGCGCGATCAAACCGCCGGGGGAAATGGGCGCAGACATTGTGGTAGGCGAAGGCCAGTCGATTGGTGTCGGGCTCCAATTCGGCGGGCCCTATGTGGGGCTGTTTGCCTGCAAGGAAAAGTTCGTCCGCCAGATGCCGGGGCGGTTGTGCGGGGAAACGGTCGACGCCAAAGGGAAGCGGGGCTTTGTGCTGACGCTTTCGACACGCGAACAGCATATCCGGCGCGAGAAAGCGACGTCGAACATCTGCACCAATTCGGGGCTGTGCGCGCTGGCGTTCAGCATCCATATGACGTTGCTCGGTGAAAAGGGCCTGCGGCAGTTGGCGGCGATCAACCATGCCAATGCGGTCGATGCCGCCGAGCGCTTGGCCCGCGTGCCGGGGGTAAGCCTCGTCAACCAGACCTTCTTCAACGAGTTCACGCTGAAGCTGCCGCGTGCGGCGCGGCCGGTAGTGCATGAGTTGGTCGAACGCGGCGTGCTCGGTGGGGTGTCGCTTGGGCGGCTCTACCCGGGTGTGGCCGCGCTCGAGAACGGACTGGTCGTTGCCGTCACCGAGGTCGCATCGCCCGAGGATGTCGAAGCCTTTGCCACCGCATTGCAGGAGATATTGGCATGAACGCATCCGGCTGGAAGCCCGAAATGGGCGCAACCCTTCGACAGGCTCAGGGTGATCGGGATGTGGCGATGACTCACACCGGGAACCGCGCACTGATGCTCGAAGAGGCGCTAATTTTTGAGATCGGCGATGACACGACGTGCGGCGTCGATTTTGCCGACGTGGCGGCGGGAGTTTCGAAACTCGGAGGTCTCGCACGCATCCGTCCTATCGGGCTTCCCGGCTTGTCCGAACCGCAAACCGTCCGCCACTACACCCGCCTCTCGCGGCAGAATTATGCGATCGATCTCGGGCTGTTTCCGCTCGGCAGCTGCACGATGAAGCACAACCCGCGTCTCAATGAAAAGGTCGCGCGGATGAAGGGCTTTCTCGATGTCCACCCGCTCGCCCCGCAGGAAACTGTGCAGGGTGCGATTGCGGTGATCCATCAGCTGGCGCACTGGCTGGTCACACTCACCGGGATGCACAGCGTCGCGATGAGCCCCAAGGCAGGCGCGCATGGCGAATTGTGCGGCATGTTGTGCATCAAGGCTGCACTCAATGCGCGCGGCGATAATCGCAATATCGTTCTCGTTCCCGAAAGCGCGCATGGCACCAATCCCGCGACGGCGGCATTTGCCGGGTTTGCGGTCGAGAATATTCCCGCCACGCCAGAAGGCCGTGTCGATTTCGATGCGCTGAAGGCGCGGCTCGGCCCTGATGTTGCAGGTGTGATGATCACCAACCCCAACACTTGCGGACTGTTCGAACGCGATCTGAAAGCGATCTCCGATGCGGTCCATGCGGCGGGCGGTTATATCTATTGCGATGGCGCGAATTTCAACGCGATCGTCGGGCGCGTCCGCCCAGGCGATTTGGGCGTCGATGCGATGCACATCAACCTGCACAAGACCTTCAGCACCCCGCATGGCGGCGGTGGTCCGGGTTCGGGGCCGGTCGTGCTGTCGGAGGCGCTTGCCCCGTTTGCGCCGCTGCCGTTTGCAACCAAATACTCAGATGGTTCGTTCCGTATCGTCGAGGAGGAAAATGCCGGAGACGATCACCCGCACAGCTTCGGGCGAATGACGGCGTTCCACGGCCAGATGGGCATGTACACCCGCGCGCTCAGCTACATCATGAGCCATGGCGCCGATGGCCTGCGGCAGGTGGCCGAAGACGCTGTGTTGAACGCCAATTATGTGCTGCGCAGTCTTGAAGACGTGCTCGATGCGCCGTTTGCCGCGAGTGGCCCGTGTATGCACGAAGCGTTGTTCAGCGATGACAATATGGCAGAGGGTTTCACCACGCTCGACATTGCCAAGGGGCTGATCGACGAAGGCTTCCATCCGATGACGGTGTATTTCCCGCTCGTCGTCCATGGCGCGATGTTGGTCGAGCCGACCGAAACCGAAAGCAAAGCGGCACTCGATCAGTTTATCGGTGCGCTGCGCAGCGTTGCCGAACGCGGCAAAGCAGGTGACCCGTCGCTCAAATCGGCACCGCATTTTGCGCCTAGGCGGCGCCTTGATGAAACGCTCGCGGCGCGCAAACCTAAGCTGGTCTGGCACGACGAACCCCTGGCCGAGGCGGCGGAGTAAGCGGTTTTCGCTTCCCTGTTTTGGCGAAGCGGCTAGGTTGCAGCGCGTGAGCGGGGATATCGAAGCTATAGGCGAGCTGGTGACAGCAGGCGTGGTGGCGCGGGCGATCGAGCCGCGCGCAGGCGAAGCCGTTCCCGGAGACGCAACGGGCGTTCGCGCCTGCCTCAATTGCGGCGCGATCCTGACCAGCGCCTTTTGCGGATCGTGCGGCCAGCCTGCGAACACGCACCGTTCGCTGCATACGTTCGGGCATGATTTCATGCATTCGGTGCTGCATTTCGATGGCAAGTTCTGGCGGACTTTGCCGATGCTGGTGTTCAAGCCGGGATCGCTGACGCGGCGGTATGTGCATGGCGAGCGCGCCAAATTCGTCTCTCCACTCGCGCTGTTCCTGTTCAGCGTGTTCGCGATGTTTGCGGTGTTCAGCTGGGTCGGCGGGCCATTGACACCGAACTTTGCCGATGGCGTGGCGCTGACGCCTGAGCAGATAGACAAGCAAATCGGCGAAAGCCGCGCTGAGCTGGTTGCACTCGAAGCTCGGCGAAAGGCCGGCGATGGCGCGCCGGGGGAGATAGAGGGCCAGATTGCGGGTAAACAGGCCGAGATAGAGGGGCTGAAAACTGGGCGGCAATTTGCGGATGGTTTCAAGAAGGAACTGGCGGAGGCTCGTACCGAACTTTCGATTCTGGAGGCTGAGGCAGGGAAGGGCGGCCCGGCAAATGCAAAGCAGGCAGCACGAATCGCCGAGCTTCACGATTTAATCAAGAGTCTCGAAGCTGGCGGATTCAGGCGGGCGCTCAATTCAGAAACATTCAAGAAAAACGCCACCGTCGATACCGGCATCAAGGCGCTCGATGACAAGATCCGCAAGGCGATCGATAATCCGCAATTGTTTTTCTACAAAATCCAGTCGAACGCCTATAAATTCAGCTGGCTGCTGATCCCGCTCTCACTCCCGTTCCTGTGGCTGATGTTCGTCTGGAAGCGCGAGGTGAAGGTGTACGACCATCTGGTGTTCATCACCTATTCGCTGTGCTTTGCGACGTTGCTGTTCGTGCTGATGTCGTTCCTCGCGCTTTCGACCACGCT
>JANOQL010000347.1:0-1635 GCA_031414835.1 Sphingomonadales bacterium
TGCGCTTGGCAGATCGCAACTTCGGAACCGCCTGCCCAATAGAATAGCGTGCGACCGTCAACACGGTATGCGGCACGCGCTGGCGCAATAAAATTAGTTTGGGATTGCCAAATGCGATCATTTCATGCTCACTTTGCGATCAAGGTGAGGGGCATGATTCGTTGAACGACTTGCAGAAGGATCATATTGCCTCCGACAGCCACGATTATCAGCCCATTCACACGCGATCGCAGTGGGATGCAATGCGGCAAGGCGTGCTGGACGATCCGGGTGGCTTCCACGGCGAACGTGCTGCGCGCGCGATCCACTGGTTCGTGCCGACGATTGGCGCCAGAGGGGCGTGGGTCGCGCGCGGGGGCGATGGGCGCTGGGCGGGGTGGGACGCGGAGACGTGTCAGGCGCTGGTTGCCGACCTGCCGACCGATTTCACACCATGGACGACCGCATTCGACGCATCGAACCCGCCGCACTGGCGCTGGTTTACAGGTGGACGCACCAATGCAGCATTTAACGAAGTCGATCGACATGTGCTCGCAGGCCATGGTGATGAAGCCGCACTGATCTTCGAAGGCGACCGCTGGGATATGGCGGCCAATGGCGGTCGCGGTGCGCCCGTTGATTGCTTCAGCGTATCGCGCAAGCAATTGCTGCTCGAAGTCGCCAAATGCGCGATTGCGCTCGAGGCATTGGGGCTGAAAGCGGGCGACCGCATCGCGCTCAACATGCCGAGCATCGTGCCGCAGATTTACTGGACAGAGGCGGCCAAGCGGCTGGGCATCGTCTACACTGCGGTATTCGGCGGGTTCAGCGACAAGACGCTGTCTGACCGGATTGCCGATGCTGGCGCGCGGGTGATCGTGACGTCGGATGGCAGTTACCGGAATGCGCAGGTCGCGGCGTTCAAGACCGCCTATACCGATCCTGCGCTCGACAATTATGTGACGGTCGAAGCCGCGCTGGCGGCAATTGCTGCAACCGACCTCGGGCTCGCCGATGCCGAGGCTACACTCATTCGCGAAACGGTCGCTGAGACGCTGGCAGGCGAAGTGACCGTCGAACGGTCCGACGTGATGCGCGGCGTCGGTCGCGCGCTCATCCTGCTGGGCAAGGAGGGCCGGATCAGCCCTGCCGATGCCGCGAGAGTGCGGATCGCAACGGCATCGAGCCTAGTAACACTGCCGAGCCGCGTCGATGCCGTCATTGTGGTCCGCCATACCGCACAGCCCGACATCGTCTGGCGGCCCGAGCGTGACCGGTGGAGCCACGAACTGACCGATGCGGCGCTGGCGACTTTGCTGGCCAAGGCACGCGACGCTGGGTTCGCCGTTACAACCGAGGCCGAACTGCTTGCGCTGCCCGATGGCGATTTTGTCGCCGCGATCTGGGCGTCGTCGCGCCCGCTGCCAGTCGACGCCGATTATCCACTGTTTTTCATCTATACCTCTGGCTCGACCGGAAAGCCCAAGGGCATCGTCCATGTCCATGGCGGCTATACCGCAGGGATTGCGCAAACGATGGCCGCTGCGTTCGATGCGCGCGCGGGCGATACGATCTATGTCGTCGCCGATCCGGGCTGGATCACCGGCCAAAGCTATCTGATTTCGGCATCTTTGCTGACGCGCGTGACCACGATCA
>JANOQL010000348.1:0-7915 GCA_031414835.1 Sphingomonadales bacterium
TTGGACAGCCTTGCGACCCTGCTACAGGCGAATTGCAAACCACCATGACCCTGGCGCTCGTTTTTCAAACACCGAGCGCGGCACTAGTCGGAAATGTGCAGGAAAAAAAGCCCCTTTTTCGTCAACGCAAGGCCGCGCCTACTCGTAGACCGCGTAAGCGCAATAAGGCTGATGCGGAAACCGCTGAAGCCGGAGCTTGTTGAGGCCGATCACTTCCATGACGGCCTGTGTTTCGCCGGGAAAATGCGGGCAATTCAGCTCGTCGAACACCAGCAATGAGCCTTTTGTCAGGCGCGGCAAGATCGCTTCGAGGACATCGCGGGTCGGTTTGTAGATGTCCATATCAAAGATCGCCATGGCAACAATGGCATGAGGATTTGCATCGAGCCACTCGAGCGACGTCTTGCTCGCATCTCCCTTGATCAAAGAAAACTTGCGAAGCTGGGGAATTGGAGAAAACCCCTCATGCAGCGTCAGTATCTGGTCGAGCTCGTCTTCGTATCCCGACGACGTTGCATAATCGCCATCGTTCGAAAAACCGCCATCGGCTTTGTCAACGCCTGTGAAGCCGCTGAACGTATCGAAGCCGAAAATGTGGCGTGAATGATTATAGGGTTCGTGTATCCCCCGCAGGTTCAGCAGAGTGGCGATCGTCGCACCCCAATGCACACCGAATTCGCAGATAACGCCTGGCACATCGACGATCTTGCGATACAGAAAATCCTGGTAGAGCACCCGCGAAAGCACCTGACGCTTCATAAACACGGTGTTATGCATGTTCCATTGCGCACCGAACGATTCCGACACAACGCGACGGTGCATGATTTCGCGAAGCGCTACGTCATTTTCCATTTCATTTTCGGAACGCTGAGTGAATTCACCCGCGATTTTCTTGAGCTGAGACATCGAACTTCCTTGAAAAGCGAACGCACTTGAGGCGTTTGGGAGTCAAATTCAATTGTTAACGTGCGACTTGTTCATCGGGATAGCGATCTGACGCGACGCCGTCATCAAAACGGCACGTCATCATCCAGATCGGCGTCGAACGGGCTGGGGCCGCGCTGTCCGCCTCCGCCGCCGCCGGATGCGCCGCCGCCGTCATTGCCCCAGTTGCTGCCTGACGACGCACCGCCAGAAGACTGGCCGCCGCCCCACGAACTGCCACCGCCCGATGACTGCCCGCCACTGCCACCGCCTTCACCGCGACTGCCAAGCAGTGTCAGTTCGCCCCGGAACCGCTGGAGGACGATCTCGGTCGTGTAACGATCCGCGCCGCTCTGGTCGGTCCATTTGCGTGTCTGCAACTGGCCTTCGACATAGACGCTCGAACCTTTGCGCAGATATTGTTTGGCAACGCGTCCGAGATTTTCGTTGAAGATCACGATATTGTGCCACTCGGTCTTGTCGCGCTTTTCGCCCGATTGCTTGTCGTTCCAAGTCTCGGACGTTGCGATCGAAAAGCTGATCACTTCACCGCCATTGTTCATCGTGCGCGCTTCGGGATCCTTGCCCAGATTGCCGATGAGGATGACCTTGTTGACGCTGCCTGCCATATTGAATTCCTACAAACCAAGCACGCTCGCTAACCAGAAAGTTGCGCCCGCTGCAAGATAAGCGAGCGCAAACAGGTAGCCAAGTGTGAACAGAGGCCATTTCCAGCCATTGGTTTCGCGCCGGATGACAGCAATCGTCGAAACGCATTGCGGCGCAAAAATGAACCAAACAAGGAAGGCGAGCGCGGTTGGCAGGCTCCAGCGGCTCGCCAATTGTTCCCCGAGTTTTTGATCGCGGACACCTTCATCTTCGGAATCGATCGCGTAAGTTGTTGCCAGCGCGGAGACCGCAACCTCGCGCGCCGCCATCGTCGGGAGCAATGCCAGTGCGATATCGCGATTGAAGCCGATCGGACGCACGATCGGCTCGATCACATCGGCGATCCGCCCAGCCGCTGAATATTCGCTTTGCGGGATCGGCGATCCGACGGGCGCTTGCGGAAACGTGAGCAGCGCCCAAAGCACGATCGTGACCGAAGCAATCAGCGTGCCTGCGCGCTTCAAAAACGCGCTCGCACGCTGCCAAAGGCCAAGCACAATGTCCTGCAATCTTGGCCATTGGTAGCGTGGCATTTCCATCATGAACCCCAGCCCACGACCCTTGGTCACGGTGTTTCGCAACAACACCGCCGCTGCCATCGCGCCCAATATGCCGCCGATATACAGCGCGAACAGCACCAGTCCTTGCAACCCGATTCCCGGCCCGACACTCTTGGCCGGGATGAATGCGGCAATGATCACGGCGTAGACGGGGAGCCGCGCCGAACATGTCATCAGCGGCGCGATCAGGATCGTCGTCAGCCGGTCCTTGGGATCCTCGATTGTCCGCGTCGCCATGATACCAGGGATCGCGCAGGCAAACGACGATAGCAGCGGGATGAACGCCCGGCCCGACAGGCCGACGCTTGCCATCAGCCGGTCCATCACAAACGCCGCGCGCACCATATATCCGGTCGCTTCAAGGATCAGGATGAAGGAGAACAGGATCAGGATTTGCGGCAGGAACACGATCACCGAACCGATGCCCGCGATCAGCCCATCGGTAATGAACGACCGGAACAGGCTGTCGGGCATCACGCCGCTCACCCAGTCGCCCAGTGCAGAAAACCCGCCATCGATCGCGTCAGCAAACGGCGTTGCCCAAGCAAACACCCCTTGGAACATCAGGAAGAGCAACGCAGCAAGGATCACCGGTCCTGCAACCGGATGAAGCACCACCGTATCAATGGCGCGCGTCGTGCGGCGCTGCGGCAATTCGGAAACAATTGCGGCCTTTGCGATCCGGCGCGCCTCGTCGCGACGGGTGGCAAAGTCTGTGGACCTGGCCTCTCCTGATTGCCGTTCAGCGATCATCGGTACCAGCGATGCGCGCAGTTCGTCGAGACCGCGCTTTCTGACCGCCACCGTTCCGATCACCGGCACTCCAAGCTCGCGCGATAGCAGTTCCGGATCGAGCGTCAGCCCGTCGCGGTTCGCGAGATCGATCATGTTGAGCGCCACGACAACAGGCATCCCCAGCGCAATCAGTTCGATGGCGAAGCGCAAGTGATTATCAAGATTGCCTGCATCGACGACGATGATCAATGCGTCGGGCTTGCGCTCGCCTGCCTGCAACCCGAGCAGCACATTGCGTGTCACTTCTTCATCGGGACTGGCAGGATCAAGGCTATAGGTGCCGGGCAGATCGATCAATTCGGCAGGGCGCCCATCGGCGAGCATCAGCCGTCCCGAATGCCGCTCAACCGTAACGCCGGGATAATTCCCTGTTTTCTGCCGCGCGCCCGTCAGCGCGTTGAACAGCGCCGATTTGCCCGCATTAGGATTGCCCGCAATCGCGATCAGCGGAATGCCGGTCATGCGAGTTCGACCTGCATTTGCACTGCATGTGCCTTGCGCAAAGCCACCGTCATCCGCCCGACGCGAACCGCAATCGGATCGCGCCAGAACAACACTCCACGATGCCGAACGCTTACATCGGCACCTTCCTCAAAACCAAGTTCGCGCAACCGCCGCGCCTCGCGCACATCGAGCGGGCTCCAGTCGATCGCCGCGATCCGCGCGACGGTGTCTATTGGCAATTGATCGAGTGTCACAGCCGCCCCGAAGTTAATCTTGCGAGCCATTATCAACTATGTGCAACGCTTGCGAGTCGAATTATCCGAATGCCCGCCAGATTGCCGAAACACCCGCAAGGCCGAGAAGGATGGCAACCCCACTGCGCCAAACAGGTGCCGGAACCAGCCCGAACCCTTTGCCGCCGATGGCATTGCCGATAACCATCGGCACGAACAGCAACAGCCCCAGAATGACAAGCCGCCATGGCAACATCCCGAGCATCCACACCGATGCAGTTCCTGCCAGCGCAGTTGCAAAGAACACGGCCATCATTGAGGCACGTGCCGTCACGGGCGAAAACGCCTCACGTAAATAATATGGCACGACAGGTGGTCCGGGCATCGCGGCAAAACCCGTCAGCACGCCAGCCATTGCCCCTGTTATCACCGATGCAGGTCGCGAGGGCCGAATTGTGGCCTTGCGCGTTGCAATGACCAGAATGAACGCTCCCCCTGCAATCGCAGCAATCAGAATGCGCGCGACATCGGGCGGCGTTTGCGCCAGCAACCACACGCCAACCGGTGTGGTAACGACAGCGGCAAGGGCAATCGTGGCAACGCTGGGCCTGTCGCTATCGCGCAAGATCCTTTTGAAACCGACCGGGCCGATCAGCAGCTGCAGCACAATCGCCAGCACCACCGCTTCGTCCGGGCGCATGATCATGCCGAGCAGAGGCACGAGGATGATCGCCATCCCGAACCCCGTCAGCCCGCGGATCAGCGCGGCAGCAAACGTCATCGCGCAGGCGAGCGCGAAGATTGCGGGCGGAAATCCACTCAACTGTTCGATCAAGATGTGCTCATTTTCCAGATCGACCAAAGCGTGATGCAATGAAACGCCGCGATACCCAGATTGCTCATCACCACAGGATGCGTGAACGATCCCACGGTGAACGGCGTCGTGACCTTGTAGATGACCTGCACCAGCAACAGCGCCGCGACCATCGCAGGCACCGGCTTGAACAGCAGCCCCGCCGAGCAGATCAGGATCGCGAGATAGACCGACAGCAAAATGCCGCGCGCAGGTGTCGCGGGGCCGAACGCTGCGACCGATCCGCTGGCATTGGTCAGCAAGCCAAAGCACACCGGCACCAGCACCGCGATGTTGAGCGCCAGCGACGCGATGATCAGTGCGCGCATCGGTTATGCCCTGAGATCAGGCGGAGTCGCCTCATCGGTTAGCATCGCGATCGCATCCTCGACCGTCATGATCCGCTGGCCTTCACGTCCCAAAGTGCGAATCGCAACCTTGCCCTCTTCGGCCTCGCGCATCCCGACGACGAGCAGATGCGGCACCTTCGCGAGGCTGTGCTCGCGCACCTTGTAGTTGATCTTTTCGTTGCGCAGATCGGCCTCGACGCGGATGCCTGCGGCCTTGAGCTTTTCGACGACTTGACCGGCATAGCCATCGGCATCGCTGACAATCGTTGCAACCACCGCCTGCACTGGTGCCAGCCAGACGGGAAAGCGCCCCGCATATTCTTCGATCAATATGCCGATGAAGCGTTCGTAGGTGCCGAAGATCGCGCGGTGGAGCATGACGGGGCGGTGCTTTTCGCCATCTTCGCCAACATAGCTCGCATCGAGCCGTTCGGGCAGGACGCGGTCCGATTGCAGCGTGCCGACCTGCCATGTCCGCCCGATCGCATCGGTCAGGTGCCATTCGAGCTTTGGCGCGTAGAATGCGCCTTCGCCGGGCAATTCCTCCCAGCCATATTCGGGCGTGGCGAGGCCGGCATCGACCACCGCGTCGCGCAACTCGTTTTCGGCCTTGTCCCAATCGCTATCGTTGCCGAACCGCTTTTCGGGGCGCAGCGCCAGCTTGATCGCGTATGTGAAACCGAAATCTTTGTAGACGCGATCGACCAGTGCGCAAAAGCTGCGGACTTCTTCGACAACCTGATCTTCGCGGCAGAAGATATGGCCGTCGTCCTGCGTCAATTGCCGCACCCGCATGATGCCATGCAGCGCGCCATGCGCCTCGTTGCGATGACAGCAGCCATTTTCCACCAGCCGCAGTGGCAGATCGCGATACGATTTGATCCCCTGGCGAAAAATCATGATGTGCGCGGGGCAGTTCATCGGCTTCAGCGCCATCCAGTCGGCATCTGCCGCCACCGCAGGCGCACCATCCTCGCCATCCGGAACGATATCGGGGACCGCGAACATGTTCTCGGCATATTTGCCCCAGTGCCCCGATTTTTCCCACTGTTTCACGTCCATGAGCTGTGGGGTCTTGACCTCTTGGCACTCGGCTCCTTGCACCGCGCGGCGAATATAATCCTCCAGCGCGCGATAGATGACATAACCTTTGGGGTGCCAGAATACCGATCCCTGCGCTTCGGACTGGAGGTGAAACAGGTCCATCTCCGCACCGATCTTGCGATGGTCGCGCTTGGCCGCCTCCTCAAGGCGCATCAGATGCGCGTCCAATTGCTTTTTGTTGAGCCAGCCGGTGCCGTAGATACGCGAAAGCTGCGGGTTGTTCTGATTGCCGCGCCAGTAAGCGCCTGCCACCTTGGTGAGTTTGAACGCGGCCGGATCGAGCTTGCCGGTCGAGGCGAGGTGCGGGCCACGGCACATATCCATCCAGGAGCCAGGTTCATTCGGTGGACCCGACCAATAGACGCTCAGTTCCTCACCATCGGGCAATCCTGCCGCCCATTCGGCCTTGAAGCTCTCACCCTGCTCCCGCCAACGCGCGATCAGCGCGTCGCGATCCCAGACTTCGCGGCGCAATGGCATATCGGCGGCGATGATGCGGCGCATCTCCTCCTCGATGATCGGCAGGTCATCCTCTGTAAAAGGGCGGTCTTTTCCGTCAATTTTTGGCGGTGCGAAGTCGTAGTAAAATCCGTCGTCGGTCGATGGCCCGAAGGTGATCTGCGTTCCGGGAAACCGCGCTTGCACTGCCTCGGCCAGCACGTGCGCAAAGTCATGCCGCGCCAGTTCGAGCGCATCGGCTTCATCGCGCGCAGTGACGAGCGCCAGCGCCGCATCGCGTTCGAAGGGGCGCATTATATCGCGCAGTTCGCCATCCACCCGCGCGGCAATCGCCGCCTTGGCGAGACCAGGTCCGATCGCAGCGGCCACATCGGCAGGAGTGCTGCCGTGCGGCATATCGCGCACCGATCCATCGGGCAGGCTGATTTTGAACATCTCGGTCATGCCGCGCGCTATGGCAATGCGTTGCCGAAGCGGCAAGGGGGTCAGGCAGTGTCGAGCCGCCGCGCTTCCTCGATCAACATCACCGGAACGCCGTGGCGCACCGGATACGCGAGTCCGGCGGCTGGCGAAATCAATTCCTGCGCCTGTTCATCGTAAACCAGCGGCGTCCGCGTCAGCGGGCACACCAATATGGCCAGCAGGTCAGGATCGACCGTCACGGTCGTCACTGCAACGTCACGCGATTATCGCCGTCATGCTTTCCAAAGAACTGGAGCAATTGCACGATCAGCGCGGCTCGGCTAGGCACATCGGGGGCTTCGATCAGCGCCTGTTTGGCGGCGGCATCGAACGGCGCGATCTGCGCGATGCCGTTGACCAGCGCCTCATCGTCCAAGCGCGACACGCCCTCCCAATCGACCGCATAGCCTTGCGCTTCGGCAAAGCGGCGCGCTTCGGTTTCAATCGAAGCACGTTCGGCATGTGCCAGATCGACAATGCCGTTTTCGGGTAGCAGTTCGCCTTCGACCTGGCGGAACGGCGTCGTCACATCAAGCTCGCGCACGACTTTGAAGCGCGACACGCCTTCGAGCACCAGATTGTAGCGGCCATCATCAAGCGCCTCGATCTGCGCCATATATCCGACACACCCGATCTCAAACAGCGGCGGCACATCGCCCTGCCCACGCGGCTGGATCATCGCGATCCGCCGGTCGCGCGCCATCGCGTCGGACACAAGCGCACGGTAACGCGGCTCGAAGATGTGCAGCGGCAGATGCAGCCGCGGAAACAGCAGCGCGCCGCTCAACGGAAATACCGACAGCCGGGTGAGCGTTTGCGTTGTCATCCGAACAGGATCGCAGACAGGCGGCGGCGGGTGGCCGCAACCCAAGGGTCTTCGAGGCCGACGGCTTCGAACAGTTTGAGCAGTTGGGCGCGCGCAGCATTGTCGTTCCAGTCACGCTCGGCAGCGATAATCGCCAGCAGCGCGTCAGCGGCACCTTCGCGGTCGCCCGCCGCCATCAGCCCGCCAGCGAGTTCGAAACGGAGCGCGTGGTTGTCAGGATCGCTATCGACCTGCGC